>JBFMGF010000061.1 GCA_040752675.1 Acidobacteriota bacterium | reverse complement strand
GATGGAAGGAATCATCAATAAGATCAAGGTCATCAAACGAAAGGCTTACGGGTATCATGATCTTGAATATTTTTCTTTAGTTGTTAAAAATGCTTTTGCTCATATCAACTAATCTGGAGAAGAACCTGAAATTAAAGGTATGTAATTCGGCCCGGTTACAGATGACCGGGGCATTGCATATACAGATGGCAGGTGATAGATTGATGTAGAAAGCCCCTGCCTTAACCACGGAGAGCTAAATCCTTTTCAGGAGAACGGAAAGATGGTCGAGAGCATCAGACGTATCAAATAAGAGGAGGGATTAAAATGGGAATGAATCACATGAATTTGGAGGGGATGAAAACATTCCTGGGAGAAGTCAAAGGGGATTACTCAAAGGCGAAAAAGAGCAAGAGAGTTGAATGCTCATGGAATTTCGATGAGGGAAAGCCTCAGATTGGGTCGAAAGTCCAGTATCCGAAAGGAGAAACAATTCTTCGGTCTGACTTTGCGCCTTTTATGGGTGGCGAAGGATTGGCCCCGGATCCTATTCAATATTGTCTTTTTGGTCTGGCTGCCTGTTTTGCCGGGACATTCATGGCAACGGCGACTATGATGGGGATTCAAATTGATGACTTGAGGGTCTCAGCCGAGAATTTCACTGACCTGAGCAAGACATTGGGACTGACAAATAATCCAATTGTGGAGAAGGCCAAAATCTCTATTGTTGTCAAGAGCAGTGCGAAGGAGGGACAGCTAAGGGAGCTTGAGAGGTTGGCTCATGAAAGGTGTCCTGGGGTGTATTGCTTGGTCAATCCCATTGCGCTTGAGACTGAATTGGTCAAGAAATAATGGACCGTTTGACCTTTCAGGTGATTATCGACCCCGAAGAAGAAGTTTATAAGAAGTTCGGGACGGGTTCAGTTCCTCATCATATCCTCTTCCATATTTTGCCAAGTTGAAAATGGTAGCGCATAACTCAATCGGAGTCGCATCAAAATTTAACGGCTTGATACATTGACAGTAATATTTTGATGATGTATATTTAAGCGGTAGCTAAAATGCTTAATCGAAAGAGAATCTGAGAATATGAAGTTAGAACCTGCAGAAATGTTTAAAGTACTGGCCGTGGGAACACGGGTTAAAATCATTGAGCTCTTAAAATCCAGGGGTCCTCTTGGTTCCAAACATATTGCAGAACAGATTGGCATAACACCTGCCGCCATATCACAACATTTAGGAATATTAAAGCACGCGGGACTGGTGAGGAGTGTAAGAAACGGTTACTGGATACCCTACTCGATAGATGAGGAGGCCCTGGAATGCTGCCGACAGGTATTGAATGAAGTTTGCGTTTGTGGGTGCCGAAGAACAGGTAAATTCAGGGAAAACGAATTGAAGAGCTCAAGGATGGAGTCATTAAAAAAATATGAGAAGGAATTGCAAAGAGAACTGAGAACCGTCCGAAAAAGAATTAAAGAAATTGAGTCCTGAGAGAAGGGGTCAAAATTTTTTGAATATATAGTTAAGCAATTACTAAAATGCTTAATATTTTATATTTGGATCATTCATGAATGGAAGAGATTTAAACCAAGGAAGTAATAATCTGCAAAAAGATGGTTTAAGAATTGATAAAAGGTCGAAAACCCGAAGAATAACTCGGGATAAAAACAGGGAGTCAAAAAATCCTTGCAAAACTTTTTCATAGAAGGGGGTGAAGAAAGATGTGTCGACCGAGTGGAAGTCAACGAAGTCATAGATCCTGGGGATGTAGCTGCGGCTGTTGCGGATGTGGTTGCGGTTCGTTCTTCCGGCGCTTCATATCAGCACGAGAAGAAAAAGAAATGATGGAAGAGTACAGAGACCAATTGAAGAAGGAACTGGCAGGAGTGGAAGAGTGCATTCAGGAGCTTAAGGGCAAGTGATTTCAATCTCCAGCAAGGGGTGGGCGCAAAGAAAAGAGCGCCCACTCCTGCCTTTTACGGATGTGACTTATCATCAAATCGGTTGCCCCAATCCGGCAGCGCGCAGCGTGGCTTCATCGGGACTGCGTCCTGCGCAACAATCAGCCAGTCTACCGTTAATCACCACAGTGGGAACCGTGCGAATCCCCAGGCTTTTCGCCCTGCCCGCAATGCTGGGATCTCTCATATCCAAGACGCTGACCTCGCAGGATGGGCAGGCAACTCGATTAACCAGCTCGATCGTCGCTTCGCATGCGGGACATCCCGCACTGAAGACTTCAATTTTGCGTTTTTTGCGCATTGTTATTGTCTCCTTTCTTTACTTAATTTTTGCAAATCTTTTTGCATAAGTGTTCCAGTTGGAGCGCATTCAGAACAGGAGCCGCTCTTGCTCACTCGTAGCGGCCATGCGTTCCAGAGCGATGCGCCCATCAGGAGTGCGATACCTCCGTACATGGCCCATTTAGATTCGAGGACGAACTTGCCGATGATCACCGTGCTCGCCGAGAGGATGCCGAGCATGAATGGCGTATAGTCTCGTCTGTTCTTCGCACCGTACCAGAGCGAACCGACTGCCAGAATAAGGAATAGAGCAGTCAGCGGCAACAGGTAAGGTGTGTAATTGACGAAACCGAGACCGAAAGCACTGAGAAGCCCGGCGTAAGCTGGCCAGCAAGCAGGGCAGGTCAGCTTTGGAAGCAAAGCTGTGATGATTGCGGGAATCACAGCTAAGGTTTGGCGCCGACTACTTCCGGGCCTGACAGTTGCTCCGGTCTCAAGCGATTCTGATCCCTTTGCCCTTAAAAGCGCTGATGTAATCGCCTCAACGGAGGGTACACCGCTCAATTGTCCTTCTCTGTCCATGTAAAGCCGGCAAGAGTGTCCCTTAGCCGATGGTGAAGCATCAGCAACATCCTGACCATTGACCAGGGTGGTCGGCGAACCATAAGCGTACGTGTATGCCGGACTCTCAGGAGCACCACTGATCCATTCCTGCCATTGAGGAGAAAGTCCGGCATCAGTGAACGCCCGCAGCAGTTGTTCTCTTGCAGCTTTCGCATTCGGGCAATCGGGAGCAACGATGAGTTCAACTGTTAGCATTATTCTTTCTCCACGCGCTATTCAGTGCCTCCAATATCGGGCACTCGCTCGTCGGACCTCGCCCACGGCATGAGGCCACCAGCTTCGTGAGCGCCTTCTTCATTCTCTGGAGAGCCTGCATCTTCTCTTCGATGTCGGCGATTTTAACCTCAGCCCGTCTTCTGACCTCACTGCAGTTGGTATCCGGGTCTACCCGCAAAGACAGAAGCTCCGAAATCTCCTTGAGCGAAAATCCCAGTTCTTGGGCACGTTTGATGAACCGGGCTTGTGCCACCACATCGAACGGGTAAAGGCGATACCCTGAGTGAGTGCGCAAAGGAGTCCGCAACAGCCCGATGCGCTCATAATAGCGGATCGTCTCCCTGTTCACGCCAGCCTGTTTCGCTACTTCTCCCATGAGCAACCCGGTTTCCTTCATCTTCATTCACTCCTTGCATCTTTTGCTATTTTAATATACAGCCTGGACTTAGGTACAAGGTCAAGGACTTTTTTCGGAGATGAGATATTTTTTGATACTTTTCGGGATTTCTCATATTTTCATTCATTGCGAGAGGAATATAACCGTAGGAACTCGACCGCGGAGGAAACACGTCGCCCTGTTCCCGGAAGCTTTGCGCCATGGCCAACTCTTTTCTTACTTTGAATGACAATGCCTTAATCAATTGTCACAGTGAGAATGAGAGAATCTTCGTGACCATCAAAGAATTCTCCATGGTCCACAACAAAGCCTTCCCCAATGTTTATGTTGTTCTTGGCAGCTGGCGAAGGACCTTTGCTGATATGCTCTTTTGAGAAGTCAGATAATCCGCTGGCTCCTGTCGGTCGCGGCAAGATGAATTGAACGGATTCTCCTGGCTTCAAAGAAAAAATCTTTGTTCCACCATCACCCACTCCACCCCGCCGGGAGGAACCGGTTCTTTCAGCATCAATCCATCGCATGGCATCCAGTTCGACCATAATCGTGCCATCGGATCTGATACGCCCCCGGAGATTGCCAGAGATTTCGAGGATCATCTCAAGGCTTGATCCATCAGAGAGAATTCCTTCATTTATCGGAAACCTGAGGGGGAAGAAATAGAAATCGGTTTTGTCTCCCTGCCGTCCTGATGTGATGCACCGGCGATCTTCTACCTCTCCAGATTTTCCCTTATGCTGGAGCCAGATGTCATATCTGAGTAATTTATCTTTTAGGGTAGTGTCTTCCTCAATTTCTGCCGTGATTTCGACAATAATATTGGAATTGCAAAGGAATTTATCGGAAGGCGCGACATTTATGTAATCGAGGAAATGACTCTCCTTTTCTCGAAGGATAATACCTCTTGCGTCACCACCTCTTTTCTGAGCGCTTCCCCTCCGTTTTGAATAATAACTTTCCCAGTTCGTTTTCAGGGAAATCTTCCCAAATTCAACCGGCAGCGCTTGAACTTCAATGAACCAAACATGCGGTGATTGAAAGAGCAGCTCCTGTTTTCTAAAGGCCTGTTCGCTTCCAATGAAATTCGTGCAAAGATTTCCTGCATCGAATCCCTGCTGGTTAAATTCCCCAACTCCTGCATACAGAAAGCCTGACTGCCCCACAGCCAGGGTATATCCTGCGGAGCTGATCTGAGATGTCTTGCCATGAATGCCTTTGCTGAAATCAGTCCCAAGGATACGAAGTTCAACATGAACCATTTCCCCTTCCGGAGAGAAGGGTTCAAGGGTTTCAGTTTTTCCTGAGATTTTTCCACTGAGCAGGACAGCGCTGAATAGAATCATAAACGATAAGGACATTATTACTGGAAATCGCCTCTTGTTCATGGATGCATCTCCTTTTTTATAACGATTCGATAGTTTCAAGAATCTGGTAACTTCTTCCAATCAACTCCCTGCTCAAAAAAGACTACACGAGCAGGTTCCGGAGGTTTTTCATGAGTTTTTCCTCTTCCTGATTTAAAGATCAAGAAGACGGCCAGAAAGGTCATGAAGATGACGAATAGAACGAGAGCTGGAGCTGGAACAGGAACGATCATCTTCCACCATTTTCTCTTCGGTGGAGCCGTCATCAGCATGGATTGCATCTTTTTATAAAAGATTGGGCGAGGGTGACTCCCATCCCGTTTCAGCTCGGCTCTCAAATGCACAAAATCACGAAGGAGATCCAGCGCTCCGGGCATTGCAAGCGCTTCTGCCAATTTCTTTTCATCGGTTTCTTCTCCGTCAAGAAAAGCGGAAAGAATAACCATGGAATCCTTGTCCGTCATTTTGAATCCTCCCATTTCATATCCGTTATGGCTCGCTTTTCATGGACATGAATGCGCGAAGATTTATACGAGCACGATAAATGCGTGACTTAACCGCATCAACTGAAAGGTCGCATACCCTTGAAATTTCTTCATAACCAAGACCTGCAATCTCACGCAGCAGAAAGATCTCTCGATCTGCGTCATTCAATCGACTCAAGGCTTGCTCCAGTCCCAGTTTTTCCAATTGCCTGGCTGGATAAGAAGGATTTCTCATATCATTCAGCATTTCCAGTTTTGGTTGTCGATTTCTGTCTCGAAGCTTGTTCAAGACCAAATTTCTTGCAATTTGAAATAGCCAGGCTTCTTCCCGGCCTTCCTCTCTATAATTTGAAAGACCTCGCAAGACGCGGAGGAAAACTTCTTGTGTCAATTCCTCTGCTTGATCTGAATTCTCTGTCATTCTTCTCAAATACCTGAAGAGGGACAGGTGGTGGCGTTTAAACAGATCCTGCGCTGTGCTCTTGTTCATCTACTATCCTCTCTATTTATTTAACCCCAAATTCATAAAAAAATCTCAAAGAATTTCATCTGTTGTCATTCTCAATCGTGGCAGTCGCCCAGGATACATTAAACATTTTCATCACCCTGACAGATTCCAGAAATGGGAAGGATAAGAATTAGTGGGTTGCACCAATAACATCGTGGACTAAAAAAACTAATCACATAGTAGACTAAAATCAACATCGCCTAAACTTCTTCCAAAACTTTTTGGAAGGAGAAAATGGCGATGAAGATTCAAAGCGATTATGAGAAACGCTGTCAAGCAATACAACTTTACAAGCAAGGAAAAGGCCCTTGTAAAATCCTTCAATGGATTCATCGAAGCAAGAGCAGGCGCTCTGCCTTCTCTGGAATCGGAGCTGAAGTCATTCACTGGGAGCTTCAACAAAGAAGAGTTCGTCACATTCCTTCCATTTCTACCAAAGGAGAACCTGGGAGAAATGCCTCGGTGGAGAGTTTTAACAACCTCTGGCAGGATCGGGTACTCAGAAGGCATCGCTGCCCAACTCGGACTGTGCTCAAGAGAAAGACAGACCAGTTCTTGCGGTATTACCACTATGAGAAACCCCACAGGAGTCTCACACAAAAAGAGCATGGAACGAGATTCCCAGGAGTCCTTCGAGATCGTCTCTGGACAACTCTCAGACACCTGCCAGAGGGATTTACCCTCGAACAATACATGGATGCCAAGCATCATCTCAATCTTCTCGTGGCCAGGGGAAAGGTCTCCTTTGTCAGGAAAGTGGATCCTCATGGTCGCATCGAGGTCAATGGAGCCACTTATTTCATCAGAAGAAAACTGGAAGGCCAGTGTGTGATTGCTACCGTTGTGACTCATAGAGGAAAACTGGTGTCAAATATGAAAACAAGATTATCAAATCATTCTCTTTTCCAGTTAGAGGTCCAATTATTGATCCCTTGCTTTCATTGGATAGATAAAAAGTATCGATTAGTCCACGATGTTATTGGTTTCCTGAGCATTAGGATTTAGTCCACGATGTTATTGGTGCAACCCGCTATTCAAGAAAAAACAAATTATCCAAAGGGCTCCTTGACTGAAAGTTTATATAAAGACTTTGCAGCAAAAGATAGATTCTCCGTAATTCAGAAAGCAGTATTAAAAAGGCTAAGCTGAGAAAATTAAATATTACAGGGCAGTGTTCATGACATAGCTGTGAATGAAATTCTTGATCTAGAAATTTTAATTGTTTTACCTTGATAAGAGCTGTATAAAATATATTAAAAGTTTCAAAGGAGCTTCTGTCCTAAAAACTATTTTGGGTAAATATGGGAGGATAGGGCTCCTGTTTTTTTGTCTTTTATAAGGACAAAAAGTGGTGTCCATATGGTGTCCATGACACACCTAAACAGACCTGAATAGACCTGACAGAAACTAAATCAGAAACAATGGCAAGTGATTCATAAAAAAAGAGATTCACGCATTTTCAATGACTTGCGTAAATCCCTCTGAACAGATTATGAGTCAGTTGCTCTGACCGACTGAGCTATGGGCCCACATTCTATTTAAGCGGTTTCATTATAGTATGAGGAAGCATTGAAGCTTCCCATCTCGAAACGGCTGAAATCCGGAAAGAAGGAAAAAAGAAATTCTTATTCTTTACATTGAATATTCGGTTGACACTATCGAATTTTCAAGGTAGCATAGCACCATGATAAAACGCATTCGAGAGCTTGAGATACTAGGTAACCTCGTGCGACGACATCCTGTTGTGGGAATCATCGGAGCACGCCAGGTTGGAAAGACAACCCTTGCGCGCTTATTCACCGCTCGGTTGAAAAAACCTTACACTTATTTCGATCTTGAGAACCCTGAAGATCTTGCTCGACTCAGAGATCCCATGCTTGCCTTAAAAGATGTTATGGGTCTTGTCGTTATTGATGAAATTCAGCGTCAACCTGAACTTTTCCCTGTGCTCCGTGTCCTGGTTGACCGTCCCAAATCGGCAACCCGCTTCCTCGTGCTTGGGAGTGCATCCCCAGAGATAATTTGCAAAAGCTCAGAAACTCTCGCGGGGCGCATTTTCTATCATGAGCTAAAAGGCTTTTCCCTGGATGAAGTCGCGGTTGGGAATTTTAAGAAACTATGGCTACGAGGGGGATTCCCGCGGTCTTACCTTGCGCGCTCGCATAATGACAGTTATGAATGGCGCCGTGCATTCATCCAAACCTTCTTGGAACGGGATTTACCTCAGCTTGGAATTACGATAAGATCAACCACACTTCATCGCTTCTGGAGTATGCTGGCACATTATCATGGACAGATATGGAACGCTTCTGAATTTGCTCGCTCTTTTGGCATAGCCGACACAACGGTTCGCAACTACCTCGATTTGCTCACATCAGCTCTTGTCATCCGGCAGTTGCCTCCCTGGTATGAGAACATCTCCAAAAGGCAGGTGAAAGCACCAAAAGTATATGTGACTGACAGCGGCTTACTTCACACTTTGCTCAATCTCAGAGATTTTGAAGATTTAGAAAAAAATCCTAAAGTCGGTGCTTCCTGGGAAGGTTTCGTTCTTGAGCAGGTTATTATCCAGTTGAGGGCCAAATCTGAAGAATGCTTCTTCTGGGCCACCTATACTGGAGCTGAATTGGACCTGCTTATTGTCAGAGGCCGGCACCGATTGGGCTTTGAGATTAAGCGAACGAGCTCTCCTTCCCTCACGCCCTCCATGAGGAGTGCACTGTCAGACTTGAAATTGCGACAGCTTTTTGTGATTCATGCAGGAGATAACACTTTCCCTATCACAAAAAATGTGCTTGCGATTTCGCTGACACGTTTGCTTGATGACCTTCAGCCTATCAGGTAAAGTTCGGCGAGTTTCTTTCACAATGCCGAAAGAAGGTCTATTTCACCTGAGCTTTGTGACCCAGCGACCTCCTCCACCTCAAGGAATGCAGCAGAACATCGAGTTGGAAATGACCCGAGCAGATATCTTGTGATGCATTGATTCTGCTCCTTTAAAAATACGTCCTATCGACGAAATGCCTCAGATGTTTGCTTCGCGAGGGATGTTTCAGCTTCCTCAGGGCTTTTGATTCAATCTGCCGTATCCTCTCGCGCGTGACCGAGAAACTCTGCCCCACCTCTTCAAGAGTGTGTTCGCTTCCCTCACCCACGCCAAACCTCATTTTAAGAACCTTCTCCTCGCGGGGAGTCAACATCTTCAGGACTGCTCCAGTTTGTTCCTTGAGGCTCAGATTTATCACAGCATCCACCGGGGAGACAACCTGCTTATCCTCGATGAAATCTCCCAGATGGCTGTCCTCCTCTTCGCCGATGGGAGTCTCCAGAGAGATCGGCTCCTGGGCAATCTTCAAGACCTTTCTGACCTTGGCAACCGGCATGCCCATCTTTCTCGCGATCTCTTCAGGTGTCGGCTCGCGGCCGATCTCCTGGACCAGACTCCTCGACGTTCTGATCAGCTTGTTGATAGTCTCTATCATGTGGACCGGGATTCTGATCGTCCTGGCCTGATCGGCAATGGCTCGCGTGATGGCCTGCCGTATCCACCAGGTGGCATAGGTCGAGAATTTGTAGCCTCTTCTGTACTCGAACTTATCCACCGCCTTCATCAGGCCGATGTTCCCCTCCTGGATCAGATCGAGAAACTGAAGGCCGCGGTTTGTGTATTTTTTGGCAATGGACACGACGAGTCTCAGATTGGCTTCAACGAGCTCGCTCTTGGCCTTCTTGGCTTCTCGCTCCCCCTGGCCGATCATGGAGCAGATATGCTCGATCTCTCCACTGCTGGCGCCCATCTCCGTTTCGATGGATCTAATCTCCTTGCTCGCATCGTTGACCTTCTCTCTCAATTCCTTCCGGATCGCTTTCTCCTCAGTCACCTTTATCTTCTTCTCATACTCCTGAATTGTCCTCTGATGTTTCTTGATCTTATAATCAGCCTCTTTCAGCTCGTTGACGAACTTGTCGATCTGAGCCTCGCTGAGGTCCAGTTTTCTGATCTCGTTGGCGCAATCCGCAATGTGACGGGTTAGTTTGGTGGAGATACTGGCATGAAGTTTCGAACCCTCTTTTGCCCTCTTCAGTTTATTCTTGCATTTCCGGATCTCCCTGTTGACCCGGCCAATCCTCGCAATGTAGTTCTTGATCTTCCGGATTCTGCTGTTGGAAGGTTTATCCATCGCTTCATCGTCGAACGAGAAGACATCTTCGATCTCGCGGTTCCATCTCTTGAGTCTGCTGCCAAGATGGATGATCTCTCTTGATACGAAATCGCTCCTGGAGAGAGCCTTAAGGACGATTCCCTCTCCCCGCTCGATCCTTTTAGCTATCTCGACCTCTCCCTGCCGCGTAAGCAGCGGGACGGTTCCCATCTCCCGGAGGTACATCCTCACGGGATCGTTGGTTTTATCGATGGGGAGCGTTGCGAGGTCAAGCTTGGACTCCTCCTTTCTAAGCAGCTCTTTCTTTTCTTTGAATTTTTCTTCGGAGTCGACGACCTCAATGCCGTAAGAATCGAGTATTGAGAGAACATCTTCAATTTCATCCGAATTGATGAGCTCTTCGGGAAGAAGGTCATTCAATTCGTCATAGATCAGATAACCCCTCTCTCTCCCCAGGTCTATCAACTGTTTGACTTCCTCATACTTTGACTCTATTCCCACTTTTCCTCCTATCGTGAAAGCTCCTGCTAAGACAGAGCGTCGATCTGCCTGCTCAATTCCATCTTTTCCTTCATGAGATCTGCAAGCTTCCGTTCATCGTTCGTCATTTCCATCTCTCTCTGGATCTTGAGACGCCGCGTTTTCAGCTTGCTCAGCCTGAAGGAGTTGATGCATTCCAGGGCTTCCTCAGCATTTCCTGGCCACTTCGGACCGAAGGCTACCATCCTCAGGATCCTCCGGCTCTTCTCATCTTTTAGATTATTACTTACGGCCAGGTAATTGATTTGTTCTCCATCATGATGCATCTTCAGGACCGTATCGATGATCTCCTGGCTCGCATAATCGCTGTAATCCTCCTTATCAAGAATGGACAGAACGGAATTCCTGCAATCCTCATGGTCGATGAGAAGATCGATGAGTTTGGCCTCGGCCTCTCTCAACGAGAGTGGAGCCTCGAGAGCCGCATGGATCTTTTCTTTCCCCTTTTTGACCAGTCTCTTGATCTCGTCAAGGAGAACATGATCCTCTATCTTGAGTGCATCGCAGAGGGCGGGGATGTAGCGGCTCCTCTCCATCGGGCTGTCGATCACGCTGAGGTGAGGGAGGACCTCATTGATGATGGAGACCTTCACTGATGGATCCCTGAGGTCCTTTCCCTTTGACGATTCAGCGATTAGATGATCGATGTAGAATCTGGCCGACTTCACCCTGTCCATATAAGCTCTGACCCCTTCTTCCCTGACGAACCTATCGGGATCCTGTCCTTCGGGAAGCGTCATTACCTTGACTCGCATCCCCTGGGACAGGAGAATGTCCAAGCTCCTGATCGTTGCCGCTCTTCCTGCGGAATCGGGGTCATAGTTGACGATGACCTCGTTCGTGAAACGCTTGATGAGCCCGGCATGACCTGTGGTGAGAGAGGTACCAAGCGAGGCGACGCAATTCTTTATCCCTGCTTCAAAGAGCGCGGCAAAATCCATGTATCCTTCCACGAGGATGGCGTATCCATGTGCTTTGATCTCACCGGCGGCGAAGTTCAATCCGTAAAGGTTGTAGCTTTTGTTAAAGATGGGAGAATCGGGAGAATTGATGTATTTAGCCTCTTCGGATTCTCCCAGAATCCTTCCACCAAAACCGATGGTCTTGCCGGAAAGGCTCCTGATCGGGAAGATCAGCCTGTTTCTGAACCTGTCGTAGGCGCTCCGATCGCTTCTCTGGATGGAAAGTCCGGCTGCCACGATATGTTCAAGCGACAGCCCCTTTGATCTGGTGAGATAGTTTGTGAGAGCCTCCCACTCATCTGGGGCATAGCCGATTTTCAGCGCCTCGACCGTTTCCGGTCTTATTCCTCGCGTCTTTAAATATTCCTGGGCTCGCTTCCCCTTCTGAGGTGACTTCAGGCAATTGACAAAAAAGCGCTCCGCTTCGGCAACGACCTGAAAGATATTCTCTTTGTTGCCCCCCTTCTCTAACGGAGTATATTCAGGCTCTTCGATCCCCCACCTTGACGCGAGGACTCTCGCCGCTTCCATGAATTCCACCTTCTCGTGGAGCATCACGAATTTGAAGACGTCCCCGCCTTCTCCGCATCCGAAGCAATGAAAGAGCTGTTTTTCTGGATCGACCATGAAAGAGGGGGTTTTCTCGGAATGAAAGGGGCACAGGGCTTTGTACCTTCTTCCACTTTTCTTGAGAGGGACATAGTCCGAGATGGTGGAAACGATATCGGCAGAGGCTCTGATCCTTTCTATAAAATCTTTCCTCTGGTAGCCGCCCAATTTCAAACCCCGGTAAATTGTATGATTTTTAACCTGCTGAGTACTTCGTAATACAAGAATAAGATGATTCTCGGATGAGCTTATTCTATTTGTCTGCGCTCCTGAGCCATTCTCTTGAGAATCTTCTTGCGAGCTGCCAGAGCTTTTCTCTTCCTGCGCGCGCTGGGCTTCTCATAATGCTGCCTCTTCTTCAGTTCAGACAAGATGCCGGATTTCTCGCATTTTCTTTTGAACCTTCTGAGTGCGCTTTCCAGGCTCTCGTCTTCTCTGACTCTGACCAGTGGCATTCAGATCTCCCTCCTCTCTTTCTAGAAATCTATCTCTTTCCAACCATCATGTAAATTTCTGCTATATCTCCCTCCACTCGCTTGCCGATGGCTAAAAAGAACTATAACTCATACTGCATTCAAACAGTTAGGGCATGAACATCTTTGTAGAATATATTCTCCAATATGAGTTTTGTCAAGGAATAGTCAGCAAAAATTTAAGGGGAGGATTAATTCGCTTCCTTGGAAATATCTGCTTAATTTTCAATAGATAAGCTGGTTTACGAAATTGTAATGCCGGCGATTAACTTGTCAGCCTGTTGATCAGCGAGGCTGCGCATCCAGCGCCAAAACCGTTGTCGATATTTACGACGACCAGGCCGGAAGCGCAGCTGTTTAACATACCCAGCAAGGCTCCTACGCCACTAAAACTAGTTCCATACCCTGTACTTGTTGGGACTCCAATGACAGGTTTGTCCACCAGTCCAGCTATGACGCTCGGCAATGCTCCTTCCATACCGGCAACAACTATGATGACATTCGCTTCAAGAATGTTATCCTTTACGCTGATCAACCTGTGCAGCCCCGCCACTCCTACATCGTAGATCCTCTCAACTTTTTCTCCAAGGACCTCTGCTGTGAGAGCAGCCTCTTCGGCTACCGGGACATCGGATGTCCCGGCCGTCACGACAAGGATGCCGCTGCGTTCAGGTTTGATCCCCTCCGGAATGATTGTGATGGCACGGGCCAATTCGTTGAAACAAGCGTTCTTATAGAGTTTCTTTACCTTCCTGAAGAGATCGCGTGACGCCCTCGTCACAAAGACAGATTGCTTTCTGGCTCTCATCCTCTTGATGATCTCGATGATCTGATCATCTTTTTTCCCCTGCCCGAAGATGACTTCCGGGAATCCTCGTCTCAAATGGCGATGATGATCTATCCTTGCAAATCCGATGTCTTCAAACGCAAAGTTCTTTAATTTTTCCAATGCCGCAGAAATGGAGAGGCTCCCCCCGCGCACTTTCCTTAGCATCTTTTCAATCTCTTTCCTTTCCATTCACTCCCCTTGATAACTTATAATACAATTTATTCTTGTATTGTATCAATCCATCAGTGTATTTCGACAGAGTAGAACATCATTCCAGAGACGGATTTAATTGCCAATCAAAGCGTAAGAAAGAATTTCGTTGACTATCGGAGTAAATCAAAATATGATGATAATTGATTTTCAGAAAATTTGTTCATGAGTCCAGAAAGCAAAGACAGAAGGAAACACAACCGGGTCGCCAAGAGCTTGAGATTGAAGCCTGCGGAAGGGAGAAACGGCTTCATGGAGCTGCAGTGCACGAACATCAGTCTGGGAGGGGCGTGCTGTATCTCTAAGGTGAACTTTCCCGTCATGACGAAGCTCCTGATGCATCTCTACCTCCACGAAACGGACGGCCATAAACTATCTGCGGACGTGCCTCTTTCAATCCATGCTTATGTCGTGAGAAGCGAGAAGATCAAGAAAGGCAAGAACAAAAACAGATATCTGCTTGCCCTCTTTTTCAAAGAAATGGAGAACGCGCAGGCTCATCTCCTTCGCGAGTTCATAGAAAAAGCGGCACAGCGGGGAGCAGCGAAAGGAAAGAAAGTCGTTCTCTGCTGAGTCAAGTCAATCGACAACGAGGAGCTCGGCATCAGCCTCCACCGTCCATCCTTCCCTGACTTTTATTTCGGTAACCCTGCCTGATTTGGGCGATGCTATCTCGTTTTCCATCTTCATGGCTTCAATGATCAGAAGCCCCTGCCCCTCATCCACCGAATCCCCTTCCGATACGAGGAGCTTGATCACTTTTCCCGGCATGACCGATTTGATGACCTGCCGTCCCTTGATCTCTTCCGCGCCCGCGCCTGTGGCAGCATAGAGAGGATTGACGAGCTCAATATGGAAGGTCTCCCCGTTCAGAGTCACCTGGACATGTTTCCCGCTGTCTTCAACCGAGAGATCATACGTTCTGTTATCATGCAAGATTGAATAGAAAGATTTTTCCACCTTCTTGACGTTGACGTTGAACTCCTTCTCGCCGAGGAAGATCCTGTAAGAGTCTCCCAGCTTTTCAACTCTGACGAGAACGGCTCCCTTCTCTGTTCTTGCTTCCAGTAACATGCACCACCGGCTTAAAGCCTGTTCTTGAGAGCTTTGCTCCTCCCGTCGATCTTCCAACGGCTGGCCGCTGCCTCTCTTTGAATGCTGACTGGCCTCCTCCTCTCGAGGGCCGCGATAGCAGCGCCTATTATCGCAATTTCATGGATCCCTTCTGCAGGCAACATGAAGCTGTTTAGTTTTTCTACAAAGGATGTATCGAATTCCCCGGCGATGAAATCCTTATGCTTCAAAACCTTCCTGTGGAACGGTATGGTCGTTTTGATCCCTTGGATGGAGTACTCATCGAGAGCTCTTCTCATCCTCTGGAGCGCCTCGTTTCTGTCTTTCCCCCAGACCACGAGTTTCGCGATGAGGGGATCATAATATACGGGTACCGTGTAACCGGGATATATGCCGCTGTCATCTCTCACACCTGGGCCTCCTGGAGCGCGGATGAACTCTACCTTCCCCGGAGAAGGCATAAAGGCGTGCTCCGAATCTTCCGCATAGATCCTGCATTCGATGGCGGACCCACGCATCTTCAGATCTTCCTGTTTGAAGGAAAGTCTCTCCCCCGCCGCTATCTTTATCATCTCCTTGACGAGGTCGATCCCGGCGACAAGCTCCGTGACGGGATGCTCCACCTGGAGCCTCGTGTTCATCTCCATGAAATAGAACTCACCACGCTCGTCTCTGAGGAATTCGATTGTCCCGGCTGCGACATACTGGACGGCTTCAGCTGCCTTCACCGCCAGATCGCCGAGCTTTTCCCGTGTTGCCGCATCCACTACGACCGATGGCGATTCCTCGATCAGCTTCTGATGCCTCCGCTGGATGGAACACTCCCTCTCAAAGAGATGGACGACATTTCCATACTGATCTCCGAGGATCTGGACTTCAATGTGCCGCGGTGCTGGAAAATATCTCTCCAGATAAACCGATGGGTCTCCAAAAGCTGATCCAGCTTCCGATCTGGCTCCCCTGACACAGCTTTCGATCTCTCCCTCATCCCGAACGATCCTCATCCCCTTCCCGCCACCTCCTGCTGATGCCTTTACCATGACGGGGTATCCAAGCTCTGATGCAATCTTCTTGATGCTGGCCATGTCATCTGGGAGATTGCCAGTCCCGGGGATTACCGGCACACCCGTTCTCTTCATCAGCTCTCTCGCATAGACCTTATTTCCCATTGCCTTCATCGATTCGTGGGAGGGACCGATGAAGATGATCCCCTCTTTCCTGCATGCCTCGGCAAAAAGCGGATTTTCGGAGAGGAAGCCATAACCCGGATGGACCGCTTCCGCGCCGCTTTCGTGAGCTACCTGGATGATCTTATCAATCCTGAGATAGCTCTCCATGGATGGCGCGGGGCCGATCGGATAAGCTTCATCGGCGAACCGGATGTGAAGGGATTCCCTGTCCACCTCCGAAAAAACTGCGACGGTCCTGATCCCCATCTCCCGGCAGGCTCTCATGACTCTGACGGCGATCTCACCTCTATTCGCAATCAGTATCTTCTTAAACATTTCTCGTCACAGCGGAATATTCCCGTGCTTCTTGGCGGGATTGTAATCGACCTTATTTTCCAAGAGAGAGAGGGCTCTAATAAGCTTCTTCCTCGTCTCCGCTGGCCGGATGACCTCATCGATGTATCCCCTCTCGGCCGCTACATACGGGTTGGCAAACTTCTTCCTGAACTCCTCCACCTTTTTTTTCAGGAATTCATCTTTGTTTGCGGCCTTCGGCACTTCTTTTTTGTAAATGATATTGACCGCTCCTTCCGGTCCCATCACTGCTATCTCCGCCGTAGGATAGGCTAAATTTAAGTCGGTCCTGATCTGCTTGCTCGCCATGACACAGTAAGCACCCCCGTATGACTTTCGGGTTATGATGGTGATCTTGGGAACGGTGGCCTCGGCATAAGCAAACAGCAGCTTGGCCCCATGCTTGATGATCCCGCCAAACTCCTGCGCCGTTCCGGGCAGGAATCCTGGAACATCCTCGAACGTTATGAGAGGGATATTGAAGGCATCGCAGAATCTCACGAAACGCGCTCCCTTGACGGAGGCATCTATGTCAAGCGTTCCGGCAAGAACGGATGGTTGATTGGCGATTATCCCTACAGGGCGGCCGTTCAACCTTCCAAAACCTATGATGATATTCTTTGCAAAATGCTTGTGGATCTCGAAAAAGTGATTATTGTCCACGACGGTTGTTATGATCTTCTTCATATCATAGGGTTGGTTCGGGTTATCCGGGACGATTGAATCGAGCGACTCGTCTTCCCGATCTGGTGGATCGTCCGTTTCACGAACCGGGGGGTCCTCCCTGTTGTTGGATGGAATATAGCTCAGGAGCTCTCTGATTATCATAAGGGCATCCCGGTCGTCCTCTGCGGCAAAGTGCGCAACGCCGCTAATGGTGTTATGCGTCATGGCGCCACCCAGCTTTTCTTTGGTGACCTCTTCGTGTGTTACTGTCTTGATGACATCCGGCCCCGTGATGAACATGTAGCTGGAGCCCTTCACCATGATGTTGAAATCGGTGATGGCGGGTGAATAGACGGCACCACCCGCGCATGGCCCCATTATGGCGGATATCTGGGGGACGACACCTGAGATGAGGGTATTTCGCAAAAATATATCGGCATAGCCGGCGAGAGAAACTACTCCTTCCTGGATCCTTGCTCCTCCCGAGTCGTTGAGCCCGATTATGGGGACTCCTATCTTCATCGCCAGATCCATTATCTTGCAGATCTTGGCGGCATAAGTCTCACTGAGCGAACCGCCGAAGATCGTAAAATCCTGGGCGAAGAGGAAGATATCCCTTCCATCGATCTTTCCGTGACCCGTTACTACTCCATCTCCGGGTATCCGCATTTTATCCATCCCGAAATCAATGCAGCGGTGCTTGACGAAGGGGTCTATCTCCTGAAAGGTTCCAGCATCGAGAAGAAGGTCGACCCTTTCCCGCGCGGTTAGCTTCCCTGCCTGATGCTGCTTGCTGATTTTCTCTTCTCCCCCGCCAGCAAGAACCTCTTCCCTCCTCTTCCTGAGTTCTTCGATCTTATCGTAACCCATGCCACCCCCCTTATCGATACTGTCACATTTCTTATCGAGACGATTCTCTCGCCGGGAAAACCTCCTCATCCTTTTCTGCAGCTTGCATTGCTGTACCGATCAGCATCGCTTGTTACCGGGAGAAATTTTCAACAGACCGAGCAGTTTTTGCTCTTGCAAGAACCACATGCCTTTTCCTGCCCTTTGGGCCTCCCCACCGTTGCAAACGAGGAGAAGAGTTTCTCAACATCAGATCGACCGCACCTTGGACAAGAGACTTCGGAGCTCACCTTCAGAACGAGCTTTTCAAACTTTTCCTCGCACCGGGGGCATATATATTCGTATATAGGCATCGTACAGACTGTACCCAAATAGTGGCAAAGGTTGCGCCGCTTTAGCTTGTAGCGGCTTACTCATCTGGGAACCTTTTCCCAGTCCTGCAGGAATCTTTTGATCCCTACATCTGTCAGCGGATGTTTCACCAGGCTTTTGATGACGGAAAAAGGAATGGTGGCTATGTCCGCTCCTGCCAGCGCTGCTTCTACCACGTGACGGGGATGCCTGATGCTGGCAACGATGATCTGCGTCTTGAAACCATAATTAGCGTAGATTTTTTTGACATCTCTGACGATATCCATTCCGTCGTGACTTGCATCATCGAGTCTTCCCACAAACGGGCTGACGTAGGCCGCACCCACCTTGGCGGCCAGGAGAGCCTGGGATGGAGAAAAGATCAACGTGATGTTGGTTTTAATCCCATCCGCAGCCAGTATTTTTACCGTCCTTAGGCCATCTTCCGTGATAGGGATTTTCACGATGATGTTCTTATGGATCCGGGATAACTTCCTGGCTTCGGCGACCATCCCGTCCACATCGAGGCTCAGGACTTCCGCGCTGATCGGGCCATCGACGATGGAGCAGATATCCCTGATGATATCTTCGAATTTGCAACCCGTTTTTGCGACCAGCGTCGGATTTGTCGTGACTCCGTCAAGGATACCAAGCTTCTCTGCCTCCCTGATTTCCTTCAGATCTGCCGTATCGATGAAGAATTTCATTCTTCCTCCTCCTTTTCTACTACTTTGACGACCGAAACGACTTCATCTCCCTCATCCAGTTCAATTAGCCTCACGCCTTGCGTGCTCCTACGGAAGATGCTGATCCCATTGATCCTCATCCTGATGATCTTCCCCTGAAGTGTGATCATCATGACCTGGTCTTCATCCTCCACCGCCATGACGCCCACTACCTTGCCATTCCTCTGGGTGGTCTTGATATTGATGATACCGCTCCCTCCTCTTCCCTGAACCCTGTACTCCTTGATGTCCGTCCTCTTGCCAAACCCCTTCTCGGTCACGGTCAGGATCTGGCGTTGGCCGGAAAGTGCCTCCATCTCGACTAGGTAATCATCCTTTCGCAATCGTATGCCACGCACACCACGCGCAGCACGCCCCATGGGTCTGATCTC
The DNA here is from genome assembly GCA_040752675.1 of Acidobacteriota bacterium. NCBI lineage: Bacteria > Pseudomonadati > Acidobacteriota > Acidobacteriota bacterium. The sequence continues at coordinate 49,862 of JBFMGF010000061.1, read as the reverse complement.
TTTCTCATTGAACCGTATCGATTTTCCGCCATGCGTTGCGATAAAGACCTCCCCCTGGTTGTCCGTCAATTTTACGGAAAAGAGGTCATCCTCTTCATCGATGGTCAGAGCTCTGATGCCGCCTGCTCTCGGATTGGAAAAGGCGGTGAGATCCGTTTTCTTCACGAACCCTTTCTTTGTGGCCATCAGGATGAATTTCCCCTCTTCGAATGATTTCACGGAGAGGAGAGCTGCCACCCTTTCTCCCGACGATATGTTGATAAGATTGACAATGGCCTTTCCCTTCCCCGCGGACCCGACCTCCGGGATCTCATGCACCTTCAGCCAGTGCACCTTGCCCGAATCCGTGAAAACCAGGATGTATGAATGTGTCGAGGCGATGAAGAGATGTTCGACGAAGTCCTCTTCCTTGGTTGTCATCCCGATCTTGCCCTTGCCGCCCCTCCTCTGGCTCCTGTAACTGGAGAGGGGACTCCTCTTGATGTATCCGGAATGGCTACAGGTAATGACCATTTCTTCTTCAGCGATCATGTCTTCAAGGGTGATCTCTTTCGTCTCCGCAACGATATGAGTTCTTCTCTGGTCGGCGTATTCCTTCTTAATCCTCTCGATGTCTTCCAAGATGATCTGAAGCACGAGGCGCTCGCTGGCGAGGATCTGCTTCATCTTTTCGATTAGCATCAGAGTCTGCTGATAATCATCGGCAATCTTTTCCCTCTCCAGCCCGGTGAGTCTCTGCAGTTTCATGTCGAGGATGGACTGGGCCTGGATGTCGCTGAAGTTGAACCTTCTGATCAAGGCCTCTTTCGCCTCAGGAGGGGTCTTGGACTTCTTGATGAGATTTATGACTTCATCCAGATGGTCGATGGCGATCTTCAGCCCTTCCAGGATGTGGGCCTTCTCTTCCGCCTTCCTTAGCCCAAAGGTTGTCTTTCTAATGACTACTTCTTTCCTGAAATCGATGAAATGCTTGATCAGCTCCTTGAGCGAGAGAATCTTGGGCTGGTTGTTTACTATTGCAAGGAAGATGGCGCCGAAGGTAATCTGAAGATTCGTTCGTTTGTACAGATTGTTCAGGATGACGGCTGATTGTTCTCCTCTCTTGACCTCCATGACGATTCGGATTCCCTCGCGGTCAGATTCATCCCTGATATCGGAGATTCCTTCAATTCTCTTGTCCTTAATCAGGAGAGCGATCTCCTCAATGAGCTGAGCCTTGTTAACCTGATATGGAATTTCCGTAATGATTATGCTTTCCTTATCCCTTTTTGGATCGACCTCCACCTCGGCCTTAGCCCGTACAACGATCTTGCCCCTACCCGTTTCGTACGCTTCCCGGATGCCATTGATCCCATAGATGTAGGCCCCCGTCGGAAAGTCCGGACCCGGAAGTACTTTCATGAGCTCTTCTGTTGTGACTTCTGGATCGTTGATTACCATCTTTACGGCGTCTATGACTTCACTTAGGTTGTGAGGCGGGATATTCGTCGCCATGCCGACAGCAATTCCCGATGAGCCATTGATGATCAGGTTCGGAAAGGAGGCAGGAAGAACAAGGGGTTCCTGCTCGGAAGCATCGTAGTTAGGCCCGAAATCCACGGTCTCTTTATCGATATCGCTCAGGAGCTCATGGGTGATCTTCTCCATCCGTATCTCGGTATACCGCATTGCCGCAGGCGGGTCTCCATCAACCGAGCCGAAATTCCCCTGCCCGTCTATCAGGCAGTAGCGCAGGGAGAAGTCCTGCGCCATCCTCACGATTGTGTCGTAAACCGCGGCATCGCCATGCGGGTGGTATTTCCCGATGACCTCGCCGACCGTTTTGGCAGATTTCCTGTACGGTTTTTCGTGGTGATTCCCGGCATCGTGCATTGCATAGAGGATCCTTCTATGGACCGGCTTCAACCCGTCCCTGATGTCGGGAAGGGCACGGCCAATGATGACGCTCATCGCATAGTCCATGTAGGACTTCTTCATCTCGTCTTCGATGTTGACCGGGATTCTAGACTCAGTATGATCCATACGTCACAAGCGAAACGATCTCGCCCTCTTTAACAAATTAGCAAACATTAGATGTCGAGGTTCTGAACATCCAGGGAGTTTTCTTCAATAAACTTCCTCCTCGGTTCCACCTGATCTCCCATGAGAACGTTGAAGATCCCGTCGGCTTCGTAGAAATCGTCAATCTTTACTTGCAGAAGCTTTCTCCTGGCAGGATCCATTGTCGTCTCCCAGAGTTGCTCTGGGTTCATCTCACCGAGACCCTTGTACCTCTGGATGACGAGCCCCTTCTTGACCGATTCCATCATGTACTCCAGGAGCTTCTCCCTGTTGTCCAGCTTTGCCTCTCTTCCGTTCTCGCGGACGATGAACGCGCTGTCGTGGACTTCCGAAAGGAGCGTATAAAGCGATTTAATCTTCTTGAACTCGACGGTCGATATGAACTCCAGGTCGATGATCATCTCTCTCTGTCCCTTCGATGCTGATTTCAGGGCGAGTTCGAGAAGATCATGCTCTTCATCCCTGTCGATGCCGAAGATGGTGTGTCCGAGACCTTCGAGGCGCCCTGCAAGCTCTTCCATCTTTTCCTTGCTGCCCAGGTCTTCCTTTTCCCTGATGCCGGACATGAGCGTGGCCTCGACGATATCCTTCCCCGCTCCCCTTCTCTCCATAAGCTCCATCAGACGGTTGTATTCCATCAACCTGAGCAAGAGTTTGTTAAGTGCTTCCCCTTCCACTTTCAGATCTCTTCCGGGAAGAATAACGGCTTTTTCTTCGGTTGCTTTCTGAACCAGTAATTGGCCAAGTTCCCTTTCATCCTGGAGATAGGCTTCTGTTTTCCCCTTCTTAACTTTATAAAGCGGTGGTTGGGCAATGTAGAGATGCCCCCTTTCGATGAGCTCACGCATCTGCCTGAAGAAAAAGGTCAGAAGGAGGGTCCGGATATGAGACCCATCCACATCTGCATCAGTCATGATTATGACGTTGTGGTATCTCAACTTTGAGATATCGTAATCCTCTTTCCCTATCCCTGTCCCAAGCGCTGTGATGATCGTCTTGATTTCATCGCTGGTAAGCATCTTATCGAACCGCGCCTTCTCGACGTTGAGGATCTTTCCTTTGATCGGGAGGATTGCCTGAAATCTTCTATCTCGCCCCTGCTTGGCAGAACCGCCCGCGGAATCTCCCTCCACGATGAAGAGCTCGGACAGCTGCGGGTCCTTTTCCTGACAATCCGCCAGCTTCCCTGGAAGAGAGGCTGAATCGAGAGCTCCTTTCCTCCGGGTCAGTTCCTTGGCCTTTCTTGCCGCCTCTCTGGCCCGCAGCGCCTCCATCGATTTGGAGAGGATATTTCGCGCAACGTCGGGATGCTCCTCGAGATACTCGGCAAGCTTCTCGTTCATCAGCGTTTCCAAAACACCTTTGACCTCGCTGTTTCCGAGCTTTGTCTTCGTCTGCCCTTCGAACTGAGGTTCGGGCACCTTGATGCTGATGACGGCCGTAAGGCCTTCTCTTACATCTTCTCCCTGAAGGGTTATCCCCTTTGCATCCCTGTCATAGCTATCTGCAGAGGATAGATAATTGTTTATAGTCCGGGTCAGGGCCGATTTGAAGCCCGCCAGGTGGCTTCCCCCTTCCATCGTGTTTATGCTGTTGGCGAAGCTGAAGATGTTCTCGCTGTAAGAGTCGTTGTACTGCATTGCGATCTCGACTGCGATTCCGTCCCTCTCCCCGGTGAAGTAGATAGGAGGGTGATGCAGCACTGCGCGATTTTTGTTCAGATGGGATACGAACTCGACAATCCCACCTCTATACTGGAAGATACTCTCTTTATCCCTTCTCTCGTCCTTGACCGTGATTGTGACGCCTCTGTTCAGGAAGGCAAGCTCCCTCATCCGCTGAGTGATTGCGTCGTGACTGATCTCTGTCTCCTCGAAGATGTCCGGATCCGGCTTGAAGCGAATCTTCGTCCCCCGCTTCTTCGTCGTCCCTATCTGCTTGAATTCCGTTACGGGGTTTCCCCGGCCGTAGCTCTGCTGATATACTTTGCCCTCTCGCCAGATTTCCAGATCCAGGGATTCCGAGAGGGCGTTGACAACGGAAAGCCCTACACCATGCAATCCTCCAGAAACCTTGTAGCTCTCCTTATCAAATTTTCCACCTGCATGGAGCTTGGTGAGAACTACTTCCGCCGCAGGCTTATTCTCTTCTTTGTGGGTATCCACCGGTATGCCGCGCCCATTGTCCACTACGGTGATACTGTTGTCGATATGGATAGTTACTTCGATCCTGTCGCAAAAGTTTCCCAGGGCTTCATCGATGCTGTTGTCCACAACTTCATAGACGAGATGATGCAGACCTGCGGTGCCGGTCGTTCCTATATACATCGCCGGTCTCTTCCGGACCGCTTCCAGCCCTTCCAGCACCTTAATCTTCGTCGCATCGTATTCCGAGGAAGGGTCCAGATTCTGTTCTCTTTCTTTCTTTTCCATAACTTGGTTCTCTTACTCTCCCGGCATATCTTTACGTGCTCATCGGCATGACGACGTACTTGTATTGAAATTCTTCTCCATTCTCAGGCTTGAACATCCCATGGCTGCTCTCGTCTTTCAGATTCATGACGATCTGCTCAGAGCCGACGGCTGTCAAGAACTCTGCCAGATATCTAGCGTTGAAATTTATCTTCATCTGTTTCCCGCTGTACTCAGCCTGAATTGTCTCTTCTGCCTCCCCCTGGTCTGCACTGGAGGCTAAGATCTCCATCTTCCCCTCCTCCATGCTGAGGGTAACCCCCTTCATTTTTTCGCTTGAGAATGGGGATACCCTCTTCAGGGCATCCATGAATTCCTGTGTCACAATTCTTATCTTCCTGTCTTCTCGATCTGCCAGGATTTTCATATAATCGGGGAACTCTCCCTCGACGGCATTGGCTATGATCTCTCTGTTCCCAACCTTAAAGAAAAGATGGTTCTCGCTTTCTGAATAGAAGAGAATCTGATTCTCATCGTCAACTTTTAGAAGCTCATGCAGAGCTTTTCTGGGAATAATGGATCGATATATCTTTCCTGATTTTAAGCCTGTTTTTTCATTCTTATGGATGTACGCCAGCCTGTGACCATCCGTTGCAACAAACGTTATTCCGTTTTCGTCAAGTTCCATCAGGGCTCCTCTAAGGGCATATCTTGTATCTTCTGCGGTAATAGCGAATATGACTTTATTAATCATGTGTTTTACGGGAGCCCACTGGAGAGTCACGGCTTGTGAGTAGTCACATTCCTGTATTATAGGAAATTCATCGCTTGCTATTCCGGCTATTCTGTATTTGGTTCGCTCACAATGTATTATCATCCAGTTGTTCTCTTTGAGCTTCATGTTGATCTCTGCATCCGGGGGCAAAAATCTTATGCTCTCGTAAATCTTCTGTCCCAATAATGTAACGGCTCCTTCCGAAGAAACCGTTGCCGGGCAGGAGCTTTTAATCGTTACTTCTATATCCGTCGCGGTGAGCTGGATCTCTCCCTTTATTGCCTTCAATAGGATGTTTGAGAGAATGGGAATGGTTGCCTTTCTTTCTATGACGCCATATACAAGCTGTACCTCTCTTTGAAGATCTGAGGCCTTTACTGTGAGTTCCATATTAGCTCCATATAGTTTATTGTTTAATGAAATTTTGATTGCAGCGATTTATTCATTTTTTCTTTAATCACAACTTAAATAATATTTCTTTTAAGTCATCATAGTAGTCGCAAAAAAGATGTTGAAAAGAGAACAATGCTTTTACTTACATGCCGATTGACTCTGGAAAAATTTTTAAATTTCCTGAAGAAGATTGAAATATTTTACTGCAAAGCGAACAACATCTTTTTTCCACATTAAGAAAAACTTTAATATTTCTTAAAAACATCTTTATCCCTATTTCAAAGAAGAGGTAAAACTGTTAATAAGCTTATTGAAATCTTTATCAGACTCCAGCTTTTCCTCTATCTTCTTGATGGAATGAATTACTGTCGAGTGATGCTTGCCGCCAAACTTTTTTCCTATTTCTGGAAGAGATAGATCAGTAAGTGTCTTGCAGAGATACATGGCGATCTGGCGCGGATAAACGATCTGCTTGGAATTATTCTTAGATTTCAGCTCCGATACCTTTATGTTGAAATAGTTGGCAATGTACTTCTGGATTGATTCGGCTGTAACGAGAGGGGTTTCGTCCTGGAACAAACTCTCAAGAACCTCCTTAGCCAAATCGATGGTAACATCCCTTCCGGAGAAAGAGGTAAAAGCCAATAGCTTTACCAGTGCCCCTTCAAGCTGTCTGATGTTCGATTTGACCCGGCTGGCTATATACATGGAAACATCCTTCGGTATATCGAACTTTTCAGCTTCAGCTTTCTTTTCCAAGATGGCTACTTTGGTTTCGAGGTCAGGGGCCTGGATATCGGCGATGAGGCCCCATTCGAACCGGGACTTGAGCCTTTCTTCGAGGGTGGGGATCTCCTTGGGGGCGCAGTCGCTGGTGATCACGATCTGTTTCTTAGCGTCATAGAGGGCGTTGAATGTATGGAAGAACTCCTCCTGCGTCCTCTCCTTCCCTGCCAGAAACTGAATGTCATCGATCAGAAGGAGCGAAACATTCCGGTATTTATCCCTGAAGGCCTGAGTCCTCTCGAAGCGGATGGCATTGATAAGTTCATTCGTGAAATTCTCCGTGGAGATGTAGATCAACTTGGTGTTTGGGTTTCCACGGTGCACTTCATGGCCGATTGCCTGCATGAGATGAGTCTTTCCGAGACCGACGCCACCGTAAATATAGAGAGGATTGTACTGGGTGGGGACCCTCTTGGCGACAGCCTCGACGACCGCCTTAGCGGCAGCATTTGCAAACTGGTTGCATTTGCTCACCACGAAATTTGAAAATGTGTACTTGGGATTGAGCATCGGCTGAAGCGCTGATTGCGATGGAGGCGTAAGAGAGAAAGCCTTTCTGGAGGGTTCTCTTTCCTTCTGGGCAGCCGCGTTGCTGATGGTGCTCACGAAATCAATCTTCCTCGGCGACTCTTCCATTTCCTGGAGTATTTCTTCGATGGTTGTGCTGTAATTTGTCTTCAGCCACTGTGCAAAAAGCTCATTCGGAACGCTGATCTTCAGCATGCTGTCTTTGTCGGAAATGAATCGAGTGGGACTGAACCAGGTTTCGAACCTGTGGAGGCCGATCTTGTCGCGCAATTTCGTCAAGATTTTGTCCCAGATATTCATTATTAACAGCTTTTCAACATCTGTGGAAAACAAGATTCATAAATCTCTTTTATTTTTAATGACTTACAAACAAAGAGTCTCAGAATGCTCAACAATTTGCTCCGCTCTGTTGCTTCGAGTAATGTTTCATGAATCCTTTCGCATAGCATACATATTGTTCTGTCCTAATCTCAAAATATAAAGAAAAAGCATCCTTATCGGACACTTATTGACATAAAATTTTCATTTTAATATTATAGTTTAATCAATTATTAACATGCAAGCGGAGAATCACTAATGAAGCGGACATTTCAGCCGAATCTAAGGAAAAGAAAGAAGAAACATGGCTTCCGGAAAAGGATGAAATCAAAAGGAGGAATACTTGTCCTCAAGCGGAGACGAAGAAAAGGTAGAAAGAAACTGTCAGCCTGATAGAAGGCCTGATGAAAGATTTCCGCCATCTTTGCGGATAAGGAAAAAAGACGATTTTCGCTTAATCTATTCTAAGGGACAGAAGATCACGTCAGAATCTTTTACGCTATTCATCCTTGGGCAGGGCATCGGAAAAGGAAGGCTAGGAATCACGGTCAGCAAACAACTGGGAAAGGCGCATGCGCGAAACAGGGTCAAGAGGATTCTGCGGGAGATTTTCAGGAAGAATAAGGGGCGGATCGGTAACAAGATAGACATCATTATCAATGCCAGGCCAGGGATAAGAGAAAAGAAATATAGCGAGTTGAGCAATGAGCTCCTGCTGAAACTTGCGCCATACTCGGGTAAAGATGAATCCAGCTAAAATCATCAGAGATGCGATTGTTTTGTTAATCGAAGGGTACCGGAGATTAATATCTCCCGCTCTTCTACCGGCATGCAGATTCTACCCTTCCTGTTCAGAATATGGTATCCAGGCCTTTAAAAAATATGGTGTCATCCAGGGAGGATATTTGACACTGCTCAGAATCATGCGATGCAACCCATTTTCAAAGGGAGGGTTTGATCCTCTCGAGTGAAGAATAGGAATCCGCATTACGGTGAATCTTTCATATAATATGGATTAGATATAGACGGACTAATAAGTATCAAAAGAACTCTTAGAAAATTTGTCATTACTAAAGCCTTATGGAAAAAAGAGCGCTCATTGCCATAGGCATATCATTCGCCATACTTGTCCTATGGCAGTTTGTATTTCCTCCTCCCAAAGATCTTCCTCCCGCCGATAAGATAGAAAAACCAGCGGAAGCAATGGATATGAAAGAGAGTGAGAAGCCGAAGGAGGATACTGCGCAGAGAATCGAGACGGTGCAAGATGCTCCAGCGTCTTTTCAGCCGATAGTCGATAGCGAAGCAAGAGAGATCACCGTAGAGAGCTCACTCTACACCATCAAATTCAGCAATAGAAGAGGCGTGGTCCTGAGCTGGAAACTCAAGGGGTACCGCGACGATACCGGGGAACCTCTTGAACTCGTCTCTCCCGAATCAAAGGTATTCGACATCTATCCGCTGGAGATCAAAACGGGAAGCGAAGAGTTGAACGAAAAGATCCGCGACGCTCTGCTGCGTGTGAAGGTCGAGAAAGGAAAGGTTAATGGAAGGAACCAGCAAAAAGTTGACGGGCAGATAGTCTCCTTCGAATTTGCGGATGAAGAAGGGCTAAGCATAGTCAAGAAGCTTGGAATACCGGACAATGAGTATTTCCCCAGTTTTGAATTTGCAATCTCGGAGCGGGGGGAGAGAATCCCTGCTTCTATCCTCTGGGGCAGTAGCTTTGGAAGCGTGCTGGGAAAGCCGACAAACTATTCCTACGCAGGCCAGTGCATCGCAAGGGTCTCTGGAAAATTATCCAGGGTGGCAAAGAAGAATGTCGAAAATATTAAGACCATCGTCGGCAATGTCACCTGGGCTGGAATGGAGAACCAGTACTTCTGCTCCATTTTCATCCCTCTTTCCTCAGCGGAGAAGGTCGATATACTTGCTGAGAGGAGGAATGTCGGCGAGGGGAAGGAAGAAAAATATCTGGCCATAGCCATGCCCTCACCTGAAAAAGAATATATGCTGTACGTTGGACCAAAAGATTACAGGTTGCTATCGGCAGCGGGGAGCGGGCTCCAGCAGATCGTCAATTTTGGATCGATCTCCTTCATTGCCTGGGTTGCCAAGGGACTCTATTTTTCTCTGGTCTGGCTGTATAACCACACAGTTGCAAACTATGGGATAGGGATCATCCTGATCACCATAGCCATCAGGATCGCCTTTTTCCCGTTGACCCAGAAGTCCTTCGTCTCTATGAAGAAGATGCAGACGCAGATGAAGAAGGTCCAGCCAAAAATCAAATCGATCAAAGAAAGATACCAGAAGAAAAAGAAGATGGATTTTCAATCGCGCCAGAAGATGAACCAGGAGATCATGGACCTGTACAAAAAGGAGGGGATCAATCCCATGGGAGGAATGTCAGGGTGTCTCCCTCTTCTCCTGCAGCTTCCCTTTCTCTGGGCATTTTACAACGTGCTGACGGCTGCCATAGAGCTGCGACATGCCTCCTTCATCCTGTGGATCACAGACCTTTCCGTTGCGGATCCATGGCTGATAACACCGATCCTGATGGGAGGGACCATGCTGATCCAGCAGAAGATGGCAGGAGTGACAACAAGCGACCCGCTCCAGCAAAAGATGATGACCTACTTCATGCCGATCTTTTTTACAATATTCTTCTTGAAAGTCCCGAGCGGGCTCGTCTTGTACTGGCTCGTCAACAATGTCCTTGGCATCGGGCAGCAGTATCTCATCAACAAACAGGCGGCGAGGCTTCTGGCTGAGGGAAAACAGTAAACGTTAAGGGAAAGCATATCTATGGGAGAAGGCAAAGAATTCATCGGGAAGTCGATTCGCGAAGCGCTCAGGGAGGGAGCCAGATGTTACGGTGTCTCCGAGGAGAAATTGAAGTTTTCCATTCTGGAAGAAAGGAAAGATCCTGAAACGGGAGAATTGCTTGAGATGAGGCTTTGGATCGACAGGCCGGAGCCAGATTCCATCCTGTTGACCTCCAGCATGGCTGGAGGTCATTGTGGAATCATAAAATCGGCTGTCGTGGATCTACTCAAGGCCGCCAGGTTGAATCTCGATGCGAATATCTATGAGCATGAAAGCCATTTTGAGATAGATCTTTCCGGAAAGGATCGAGAATTCATCATGGATCGGCACGGTGATTTTCTGGATGCTCTCCAGTACGTCATCACCAAGATGGTATCAAAGAATACCCGAGTCAATAAGAAGATAATCGTCGACAGCGAACGCTTCAGGCAGAAGAGAAGCGAAGAGCTTGTAGAGATAGCGCTGCACGCGGCGGAGAAGGTCAAGAAAATGGGGGAAGATTACCATCTCGGACCACTCAACCCGTACGAGAGACGAGTTATCCATGTTGCACTCTCGCAGATTCCCGGAGTGAAGACGTTCAGCACTGGTGATGGATTCCTGAAGAAGATCACGATCTCGCTCTGCAACGACAAGTGAGTAGTTTTAGTTTCTATTCGCTGCTTTCCATAGTCAGATAAATCAAATAAAATAAAGAATATGATCAGCAATGAGGATACTATCGTTGCCATATCAACACCGCCCGGGAAAGGGGGCATCGGCATAATCCGGATCAGCGGGCATGATGCGCTGAAGATCGCATCCAGAGTTTTCGTCTCGAAGTGGCCTGAAAAAGGGGTTGAACCAAGAAAATTCTATTTTGGGAAAGCAATCGACAGAGATGGAAGATTTCTGGACCATGGTTATTTCGTCTACTTCAAATATCCTGCATCGTTCACTGGCGAGGATACAGTCGAGATCTCCTGCCATGGAAGCCCGTTCATCATGAGGTCCATCCTTGAAGAGATTGCACATGGCGGAGCAAGGATCGCGGAGCCAGGGGAATTTACTATGCGTGCCTTTCTGAACGGAAGAATCGACCTGGTTCAAGCGGAGGCTATCAGAGATCTGGTCGAAGCGAGAACTTCTTTCCAGGCGAGGATAGCTTACGAGCAGATAGAAGGAGAACTTTCAAAAAGGTTGGCGCCATTAAAAGAAAAGCTATTGCATCTGATCGCAGACGCTGAAGCCTCCCTCGATTTTCCGGATGCGGACGGGAATTTCATGTCTCGGGCCGAAATGATGGACGGTTTGAATTTTATTTCTTTGGAAATAAAGAAGTTAGTGGATAGTTACAGGGATGGAAGGGTCATCAGAGAAGGGGCGATCGTCGCCATAGTTGGCTCTCCCAATGTCGGTAAATCCAGCATTTTCAATCAGTTACTTAAATATGACCGGGCGATCGTTACTGATGTTCCAGGCACAACGAGAGATACAGTCGAAGAAATGCTGGATATCGGGGGCATTCCAGTGCGGTTGATCGATACCGCCGGTCTGCGAGAGGGAAAAGATTTCATTGAAAGAGAAGGGGTTCGAAGAAGCAAGGATGCAATCAAGAAATCCGATTTTATCCTGTATGTGATCGATTGCTCCCGGCAGATGACGAAGAAAGAGGCTCACTTCTTCGATGAACTCATCCCGTCAAGAACTCTAATTGTTGAAAGTAAAACGGATTTACCGCATCTTCTAAAAAAGAATGTTATTCCCGGGCGATTCAAATACTCTGTGAGGATATCGGCCAGGACTGGCGAAGGCGTGGCGGAACTGAATAAAATGATAAGAAAAATAATCTCTTCTACCAATGAGGAAGCAACAGGAGAGGCAATTGTCACCAATGTCAGGCAGGGGGAACTGTTAAGGAAAACCCTATCCGCTCTCGAAGAAGCAAACGCTTCCATGAAGAAAAAGGTTTCAGAAGAGTTCATCCTTACCGATCTGAGAAAAGCCCTGGATTTTTTCGGGGAGATTACGGGAAAAGTGTTTTCTGAAGAGATATACGACCGGATCTTTTCAAAGTTCTGTCTGGGTAAGTGATGATAGAAGGAATTTTCAGAGTCATTGTCGTTGGAGGAGGTCATGCCGGGTGTGAGGCTGCGCTTGCAACTGCAAGGATGGGGATTGAAACGGCGCTTGTAACGATGGATCTAGATTCCATCGCCCGAATGTCCTGCAATCCGGCCGTGGGCGGGCTGGCTAAAGGGCATATTGTAAGGGAGATCGATGCTCTCGGGGGGGAAATAGGAAAAATTGCCGACAGGACCGGAATTCAATTCAGGCTTTTGAACAGGAGCAAAGGCCCGGCAGTCAGAGCTCCGCGAGCGCAGGAGGATAAAGAGAAGTATCAGGAAGAGATTAAAAAGATTCTTGTCGGGCAAAAGAATCTCTGTCTGATTGAAGGCGTCGTAGCTGAAATACTGGTGTCGAGTAGCAAGGTTAAGGGTATATTGCTTGAGGACGGACGGATGTTTGCCTCGGAGGCGGTGATCCTTGCAACCGGCACATTCCTTAACGGATTGATCCATATCGGGCTCGATCATTTTCCAGGCGGACGTTACGGAGAAAGGGAATCGGCCCAGCTATCTGGATCATTGAAGATGCTTGGCTTCAGAGTCCAGCGATTGAAAACAGGTACCTCACCCAGATTGAAGAAGGGTTCGATAGATTTCTCCAGATTTGAAGCTCAGGAGGGGGATGAAGAACCAGTATTTTTCTCATATAACACCGATTCTTTTGCGTTACGGCAGGTACCATGTTACATCGCATTTACCAACCCTTCCCTGCATTCTCTTATTCGGGAATCCCTGGATAAATCCCCCTTATATACTGGTATCATCAAATCGAGAGGGCCTAGGTACTGTCCATCAATCGAGGATAAAGTCGTCCGTTTCTCTGATAGAGAAAGGCACCAGATCTTTCTTGAGCCTGAAGGGCTCGCATCTGAAGAGATATATTTAAACGGATTTTCGACCAGTCTTCCCGCTGAAATCCAGATCGAGATGGTTCATGGTATCAAGGGGCTCGAAAGCGCCGAGATCTCGAAATTCGGTTACGCGATCGAGTATGATTTTGTTGATCCGATGGAGCTCCGTCAGACTCTTGAAACTAAAAGGATAGAAAATCTTTATCTGGCCGGGCAGATCAACGGGACCACGGGTTACGAGGAGGCAGCGGCCCTAGGCTTGTTGGCAGGAATCAATGCAGCTCTTAAGTTGAAGAAAGCCGAACCCTTTATCCTTTCACGTTCGGATGCTTATATAGGAGTCTTGATCGATGATCTGGTTACGAAGGGGACGTTGGAACCTTACCGTATGTTCACATCTCGCGCGGAATTCAGGCTACTGCTCGGGATCGATACTGCAGATAAGAGATTAACCTCCAAGGGTAAGTTTCTGGGGTTAGTATGCGATGATAGATACTATAGGTTCGTGAAGAAATGGGAGAGGATTGAGAAACTCAAGAAGGGTATGGTCCAGGTGATGATATCCAGCCGCGATTTCAAACCGTTGCCATCGGAAAATAAGGAGAAGCCTGATCTCTCAGAGAAAAGAGCTTCAGATATTATCAAGAGACCTGAAGTAAAGTTTGCCCATATTGCTTCTGCATTGCAAGAGATCATTCCGGCAGGAATGAAAGATGAAGAGATAAAGATCGTCGAAGAGGAACTTAAATATAGAGGGTACATAGAGCGGCAGGAAAAGGAAGCGTTGCGGATTGCCAGAGAGGAAAAAAAGAAGATACCTCAGGATTTCGTCTTCAGGGGCATTCCGGGCCTTTCTTCCGAGGTGATTGAAAAGCTTGAGAAGGTCAGGCCTGAAAGCCTCGGTCAGGCATCCAGAATATCAGGAGTCACTCCTGCTGCAATATTCATTCTATCAGTCTATCTGAGGAAAAGAGAGATTGAGAGAAAGCGAGAACTTGAGCAGCAGAAATAAAGGCTTTGAAGAGATTTTGGAGAAGACTCTGGAGATGAGGGGCATCTCTGCTAAATGGATTCCGTTTGATCAACTTCATCGTTTTTATACTCTTTTAATCAAATGGCAGAAGACGATTAATCTCACCGCTATAAAAGATCCAGATGAGATAGCAGACAGACACTTTGCAGAATCACTCTTTATTCTGCCACGGATAAGCCGCAGGGGACAGCTGCTCGATATAGGTAGCGGCAACGGCTTTCCCGCACTGCCAATCAAGATTGCATTCCCTGAACTGAAACTTGTTATGGTTGAAGGCAGGAAACGAAAGTGCCATTTCTTGAATGCTGCTGTAAGAGAACTGGGATTGAAAGATGTAGAAATCATCAACTGCAGACTGAACAGGCTTTCAGACATTGCATGGGGGGAGAGATTTGATTATTTGACCATGAGGGGAGTGAGGGTCTCGGCGGACATGCTCATCGACTTTCCATCTATTCTAAAGAAGAATGGAAGAGCATTCATTTATGCAGGCAGAAGCGATCTTTCAGTGCTTGACCAGCCTGAACTCACAGTGAAGCTAAGACATGAAGAGTTTTTACTCCCGGGAAGGCGTTCTTCGTTCGTTTCAGTGATTGAAATTGCCTAATTGTTCCACGTGGAACATCTTTAAAAGCTGGCTGGTTATAGCCTCAAACTTTATCCTTCAGGCCACGGATTAGGTTACTTAACCCGTTGAAATTAAAAGGAAAAATTTTCTTTTAAAATTCTTATCTCTGTGTTAAATTATTAAGAAATTTTGGAAGGCCATGAGGAAGATCATAGCTATTGCAAATCAAAAAGGAGGCGTGGGAAAGACAACGACTGCCATCAATCTCTCATCAGCACTTGCAATAGCTGAAAAAAATGTTCTCCTCATAGATGCAGATCCTCAGTCAAACTCGACAAGAGGTCTGGGAATATATCAGGATGGCTTAACTTCACTGTATAACATTCTGCTTGATGAAGCTTCTTTTCCAGATGCGATCTTAAAGACCGATTTACCATATCTATCAATTGTCACATCGGATATCGACCTGATCGGAGCCGAAGTAGAACTCGTTGATTTTGCGGAAAGGGAATACCTATTAAAAAGAAAAATTGAAGCTGCCCCATCAAATTACGATTTTGTTATTATTGATTGCCCGCCTTCACTCGGGTTGTTGACAGTAAACTCTTTAGTTGCAGCAAATAGCGTAATTATACCGGTCCAGTGTGAGTACCTGGCTCTTGAGGGGATCAAGTTGCTTCTCGAAACTCTTGAAAGGGTAAAATCTTATTTAAATTCAATGCTTTACATCGAGGGAATACTCTTGACGATGTATGATGATAGGACGAATCTCTCAAGACAGGTTGCCGAAGAGATCAGATCCCACTTTGGCGATAGAGTTTTTCGTACGGTCATCCCGAGAAACGTGCGACTGGGCGAAGCCCCTAGTTTTGGTAAGTCCATATTTTTCTATGATATACGCTCCAAGGGAGCAGAGGCTTATTTGAATTTAGCGGAGGAAATATTGAAAAATGAAGAGAAAGGCATTAGGTAGAGGTCTGGATTCCTTGATCCCCGTCCATAAAGAAGGAGTGCCAACAGAGGACAATCTGAGAATGATCGATGTGGACCTGATCAAGCCCGGAAAGCATCAGCCTCGGGAAGAGTTCAACGGGGACGAACTGCAAGAACTTGCCGGTTCTATCAAAGAGCATGGAATCATTCAGCCGGTCATTCTCAAGAAATATGGTGAAAAATTTCAGCTCATCGCAGGTGAGAGGCGATGGAGGGCGGCTCAACTATCCGGTCTCCTGAAAGTCCCGTCCATAGTCATGGATGTGGCTGATGACCATCTCCTGGAAATTTCCCTAGTAGAGAACATTCAGCGAAAGGAACTGAACCCCATCGAGGAAGCGAATGCTTACCGGACCATGCTGGAAAGGCTCGAACTCACGCAGGATGAAATTGCAAAGAGGGTTGGGAAGAAGAGAAGCTCTGTGGCAAACTATCTCCGCCTTCTGAAGCTCCCCGAAAAAGTCCAGAACTTACTGAAGAGGGGAATACTGACAATGGGCCATGTCAAGGCTCTTTCAACCATTGAGAGGGAAGAGGATCAGATAAAACTGGCCCAAAGGATTGCAACCGAAACGCTATCCGTGCGCCAGGTGGAGAGCCTGGCTTTGCGCTGGAAGTCCAAGAAGCCGAAAATGCCTCAGAACATCGACCCTAACATCATGGCTGCCGAAAAGGAGCTGCAAAAGGTCCTTGGAACAAAAGTCCGGATCATCAAGAGAAGAAGAGGCGGCAGGATAGAGATAAGATTCTATTCCGATGAAGAACTGGATAGACTTTATAACTTTTTCATTCAGGGTTGAAATATGATAAGAAGATTAAAAAAGAACAGCATCGATACAAACTCCGAGATAAGCGGTTTCCTTGGCGAAGGAACAACGCTGAATGGTGAGATCCGTTTCAAGAATGCCTTCAGGATCGATGGGAAAGTCATTGGGAAAATCATTTCGGAAGACATGCTCATAGTTGGAAGCCGGGGAGAAGTGGAAGCCGAAGTAGATGTCGGCGTGCTCTCCGTGAGCGGGCTGATACGAGGCGATGTAAGGGCCAGGGAGAAACTTGAGATCCACAATGGTGGGAAAATCTGTGGAACCATTACCCTTGATAAACCAAATTTCATCGTCGAAGAGGGAGGCATCTTCGAAGGAAAAGTTGACATGAGATCATCCAACGAAGGAGCAGCAAAGGATCCTGTCGCTTAGCCAAATTGACAATGCTTTATCCATATGTTAGATTTTCTCGTCTTTTTTAACGCATGCTGCTCGCATGGGTCACATGAATGGGAGCGATTCTCCTGGCAGGGAAATCGTCCCTTGCTTCTCGCCCGCCTCGCAGGCTCGACAGATCGCACAAACGTGCGCTCTTTTCGCGGCGCGCGTGAGACACTTTTCCGAGCTAATGCTCGAAAACTATGCCCGCTTGCCCTTGCGACGCTTTTTATCGTTGCCCATGCAACTGCTACAGACCTGAAACAAAGAGATGGAAAACAGGAGTACTGCAAGAAAGTACGCCAGAGTTTTAATCAAGATGGCTGCCAGCAATGCGGAGCTTGACAGGCTGGAATCAGAGCTTCAGTCTGCCCGTATGGTCATGGAAAGCTCCGCGAAGACAAGGAAGTTCTTTCTGACGCCAATGGGTGGGAAGAAGAGGAAAATAGCTGCCATAGGAGAGATCTGCAGGCTTGCAAAACTGTCGGTTCCGGTGGAAAGATTCCTATACATTTTGGTAGAAAACGATCGACTTAGCCTGCTTGGCGACATCGTCCGGGCTCTGAGAGAGCTCAGGGATGAAAGGAATAATCTGGCGACCGTGGAGGTCACAAGCGCCCAGGAGTTGAATGCCGATTTCAGAGAGAGTATAGAGAAGATCTTTTCTTCCATTACAGGGAAGAATGCCAGACTCGACGCTAAAGTGGATACTTCCCTGATAGGCGGCATAGTAGCCAGAGTGGGTTCGACCGTTTACGATGGAGCGATCAAAGGGCAGCTCATGAGGATGAAACGAAAACTACTGGGGGAATAACGGATGGATATCAAAATTGATGAGATAAGCAAGATCATTCAACAGCATATCGAGGGATACGAGAAGGAAATAGATTACAGCGAAGTTGGGACCATCATCACAGCAGGTGACGGGATTGCGAGAGTGTACGGGCTCGAGAACGTCATGTACGGTGAGATCCTCGAGTTTCCGAACGGCGTCTTCGGCTTGGCTCTGAACCTTGAAGAGGATAGTGTCGGCGCCATCCTGATGGGAGAATCGACACTCGTTAAGGAGGGAGACATCGTCAGGCGAACGAAGCGGATCATGGAAGTCCCGGTCGGTGAAGTTATGATCGGCAGGGTTGTGGACCCTCTCGGGCAGGAGCTTGACGGGAAAGGGCCGATTAAGACGGAACACTATGGCCCGATCGAAAGGTTGGCACCCGGCGTAGTCGACAGGATCCCCGTTAAGGAACCGGTCCAGACTGGGATTAAGGCAATCGATTCCATGATCCCCATCGGTAGAGGGCAGAGGGAGCTCATCATCGGTGACCGTCAGACCGGAAAGACAGCCCTCGCAATCGACACCATCATTAATCAGAAGGACAAGGACATGATCTGCGTCTATGTCGCCATAGGGCAGAAGCAATCCACCATCGCGCAGGTTGTAAAGATGTTGCACAATTATGGGGCAATGAAGCATACGATTGTCGTCTCGGCTTCGGCCAGCGAGCCGTCCTCCCTTCAGTATCTCGGTCCTTATGCCGGTTGCGCCATGGGAGAGTACTTTAGAGATAGGGGGAAACACGCGCTCTGTATATACGACGACCTCTCCAAGCATGCAGCCGCCTATCGCGAGATGTCACTCCTCCTCCGCAGACCTCCGGGCAGAGAGGCCTATCCCGGTGATGTCTTCTATCTCCACTCAAGGTTGCTGGAAAGAGCGGCCAAGCTGAATAAAGAGTTAGGCGAAGGGTCGCTGACGGCTCTTCCCATCATCGAAACGCAGGCGGGAGACATCTCAACCTATATCCCCACCAACGTCATCTCCATCACCGATGGGCAGATCTACCTCGAATCCGACCTCTTTTACTCCGGGGTCAGGCCGGCCGTCAATGTTGGTCTCTCTGTCTCAAGGGTAGGAGGGAATGCTCAGATCAAAGCGATGAAACAGGTGGCAGGAAAGCTGAGGCTCGAACTGGCCCAGTACAGGGAGATGGCGGCCTTTGCCCAATTTGGAAGCGATCTCGATAAGGCAACGCAGGCTCAGCTTCACAGAGGAGAAAGGCTCGTCGAGATTTTGAAGCAAGAACAATATCAGCCACTCTCGGTCGAGAAACAGATCCTGATCATCTACGCGGCGACCACCGGGTATCTCGACAGCATCTCCGTTTCCAAATCCCGGCTCTTTGAGAAGGAGCTTTACCGTTACCTTGATCAGCACCAGGCAGTACTGCAGGAGAAACTCCGCGAGAAAAAAGAGATCGACGATTCTCTCAGATCAGAGATCAAGAAAGCGCTTGATGCCTTCAAGGAGACCTTCGTTAAACTGCATGGCGAGGATTGATTGTTAAAAGCAAGGGATATCAAGAGAAGGATCAGAAGCATCCAGAACATGATGCAGATTACCAGGGCCATGAAGATGGTCTCAGCCGCAAAACTGCGAAGGGCCCAGGAGAAGATGTTCGCCGCAAGGCCCTATGCCAACATGATGCTTGAGGTGCTGAACTCTCTGGCCGCAAGAGCGCATCCCGGGAGCCACCCTCTGCTCGCCCAGCGGGGTGAGAAGAAGATTGAGGTCGTGATCATAACGGCTGATAAAGGTCTCTGTGGCAGCTTCAACTCCAACATACAGAGAGCGGCCATCTCCTTTCTTGGCAAGAAGAGGGAATGCGGAACTTCTCTCTATCTGGTTGGTAAGAAGGGGAGGGACTTTTTCAGGAAGAGAGACCACACCGTCAGGAGGGAGGTCATCGATCTCTCCAGAGAGGTCAAATACGAGCATGCCTCCAGGATTGCGAACGATCTTATGGAGCTGTTCATTTCGGGTGAGACAGATGCCATCTACCTCATATACAATGAATTCAAGTCGACGGCCCGACAGCAGATCGTTGAGGAGCTGCTCCTTCCGATCAAGCGGATGGAAGCGGAACCTGGAACTGTGCTTGAAGATTATATCTATGAACCATCGGCAGCCGAGCTCTTTGCAGACCTGTTGCCAAGACATGTGGTGACACAAGTTTACAGAGCGCTTCTGGAATCGGTTGCCGCGGAACATACAGCGAGGATGATGGCCATGGATGCCGCCACGAGCAACGCTCAGGAAATGATAGACGCTCTCACGCTTCAGATGAACAGAGTCAGACAGAGCTCCATAACGACCGAATTGATCGAGATTGTCTATGGGGCAGAAGCCTTAAGAAGGGGAGGTTCGAGGTAATGGGCAAGATAGGGAAAGTGATCCAGATCATAGGACCCGTCGTGGACGTGGAGTTCGATGAAGACCATCTTCCTGCCATCCTGAATGCTGTAAGGATCACGGACGATGGATCGAAGACGGGGTTCCCGATTGATGTGACGGCCGAAGTCCAGCAGCATCTCGGGGAAAACAGGGCGAGGTGCGTTGCGCTTGAACCGACGGAGGGGATGGTCCGTGGAACAAAGGCAGAGGATCTAGGACAGCCGATCACCATTCCCGTCGGGAAGGGAAACCTGGGCAGGATCATCAACGTCATCGGGAAGCCCGCCGACAAGCTGGGTCCCATCGAAAGCAAGGAGAAATGGCCCATCCACAGAGAATCCCCGGCCTTCGAAGAGCAAAACACCAAGATCGAAATGTTCGAAACAGGGATCAAGGTCATCGATCTGCTTGAGCCTTACACGAAAGGGGGTAAAGTCGGTCTCTTCGGTGGTGCAGGAGTGGGAAAGACAGTTCTCATCATGGAACTGATCCACAATGTCGCCAAGAAACATGGAGGATATTCCGTATTCGCTGGAGTTGGAGAAAGAACTAGGGAAGGAAACGACCTCTGGCTAGAAATGAAACAATCCGGTGTCCTCGGTAAGACGGCCCTGATCTATGGTCAGATGACGGAACCGCCGGGAGCTAGGTTGAGAGTGGGCTTGACAGGGTTGACAGTTGCCGAATATTTCAGGGATGTTGAAGGACAGGATGTCCTTCTCTTCATCGACAATATTTTCCGTTTCGTTCAGGCAGGCAGCGAAGTATCGGCGCTTCTTGGAAGGATGCCCTCGGCCGTAGGTTATCAACCGACCCTGGCGACAGAGATGGGAGAACTCCAGGAGAGGATTACCTCCACTCTGAAAGGGTCGATCACGTCGGTCCAGGCAATCTACGTTCCAGCAGATGACTACACCGACCCGGCGCCAGCAACGACGTTTGCCCACCTCGACGCTTCCACGAATCTCTCCAGGCAGATCGTAGAGCTGGGGATCTATCCGGCTGTGGATCCGCTGGCGTCGACGTCCAGGATCATGGACCCACGCATCCTGGGCGAGGAACATTATAGAACGGCCAGAGCCGTCCAGGGAGTTCTCCAGAGGTACAAGGAGCTTCAGGACATCATCGCCATACTCGGGATTGACGAATTGTCCGAAGAGGATAAGATAATAGTATCGAGGGCAAGAAAGATTCAAAGATTTCTCTCGCAGCCTTTCTTTGTAGCGGAAGAGTTCACAGGAATGCCCGGAAAATACGTTGAATTGAAGGATACGATCAGGGGCTTCAAGGAACTCGTCGATGGGAAGCATGACGAGATCCCGGAGCAGGCCTTCTACATGGTTGGCTCTATCGAGGAGGTCCTTGAGAAAGCGGATCGTATCAGGGCTGCCTCAATAGATTGAACGTGTCTCGTCAACTTTAATTTATGCGCTTCATCATCTCGGCGACGCTTTTTCTTGTGAACGGTGCTGGGATCATAGAGAATTAACAGGATGCTGCCGGATAAGATGACATTCGAAGTGGTGATGCCGGAGAGGAGAGTTCTCTCAGCAACGGTGGACGAGGTTGTGCTTCCCGGAAAGATGGGATATTTTGGCGTGCTGCCCGGCCACGCCCCATTTCTGACCTCTCTCTCCATTGGACTCATCACTTACAGGATCGGGGAGAGGAGCCATTACATCGCCGTAAGCTGGGGTTTCTGTGAGGTCTTGTACGACAAAGTGATCGTCCTTGCCGAGACGGCAGAGAAGGCAGAGGAGATCGATCTCCAGAGAGCGCTCGATAAGAAACAGCAGGCGGAAGAGATCCTCAGGTTGAAGAAAGGGGATCTGGAGTTCAAAACTGCTGAGATCAGGTTGAGAAAAGCTCTCGCGAGGATAGAAGCCCATGGGAAATTATAGCGATCTTAATAATCCCGCAAAAGGACAAAGAGGTGGTCTTATGAGCCACATAAGATTCCGTTCATGCTTTTCCTCGTTGTTCTTTATCGTCGCGCTGGTGTCAATCCTGTTGCTCGCTGGAGGATGCGGTTCCAGAGAATTCAGGATGGGAGGCCTTATCTCGCTTAGCGGGGCCGCTGAGCCATATGGCGTCATGGTGACGATGGGGATGGACCTTGCCGTTGAAGAGGTGAACGGAGCGGGGGGAGTTGAAGGGAGAAAGATCGTCATACTGTATAAAGATGATTCAACCAATATTGGAGTGGGTGTCACGGCTGCGAAGGAGCTTATCATCAAAGAGCGTGTCCCCGTCATCATCGGTCCCATAGCCAGTTCCGTCAGCCTTGCCGTGGCTCCGATCTGCGAGTCCTACCGCAAGGTCATGTTGAGCCCGGCCAGCTCCACTCCCAAGCTGACGGGCGCCGGGATGTTCATCTTCAGGAATTATCCATCGGATGTCGTCGAGGGGACTTTCACGGCCGATTTTGCTAGAGAACAGGGGATCGAAAAAGTGGTCGTCATCGCCATAAACAACGAGTTCGGAAACGGCATCAAGGATGTCTTCATCAAACAGTTCCGAAGCAAATTCCGGGAGATCCTGAAGGTCTTCAGTTACCAGGAAGAAACTTTTGACAGATTTCCGGCCATTATCGCAGAAACCAAAGAGCTGAAACCGGAAGCAATCTATCTGTGCGGTTATGCCAGAGATATGGCCATGCTCCTGAAGGAGATCCGAAACCAAAAGATCGAATCGCTCATCTTCTGTGTCTCTGCGGTCAACAGGAAGATGGTTGATATAGCTGCTGGTGCCGCCGAAGGAGTCATGTTCCCGCAGCCCGCTTTCGACCTGGGAAGCTCCGAGCCCGCTATGGCCTCCTTCGTCCAGAGGTTCAGGAAAAAGTATTCGAAAGATCCCGACAATTTTGCGGCTCACGGCTATGATGCTGTTAAGCTGATCGCGGAAGCGGTCAAGAAGGTGAAGAGCACGCATCCGGAGGATATCCGCACCGGGCTAATGGCCATCAATAATTACGAGGGAGCAGCGGGACGGACAACTTTCGACAATAACGGTGATGTCGTTCAGCATCCGAGGATATTTGTCATTCATAACGGAAGATTCGTTCAGTTCGACAAGTATATCCAGGAAGTTGGAAGCATCAAGATCCCAGAACGCTAATCCCGCGCCTGGCATTTCGGTATTCCCGGCAAGTGTCGCTCATTGGCAACAAATTCCAATCCATGGCCTGATAACAAAACTTTCAAGTGCTGCAACGCGTTATGGCATCGAACCCTTTTCTGTCCATCGTCATTCCGGCGTTCAATGAGGAGAAGAGACTCCGGGATACCCTCGACCGGGTCTGGACATACACCCGCCAGAACAGCCTTGATGCAGAGATCATCGTGGTTAATGACGGCAGCGTGGATGCTACCCCGGAGATAGCGAAGAAGTTCACTCATCTTCACGACCACTGCTTTCTCGTCAACAATGTCGAGAATAGAGGAAAGGGATTCTCCTTCCGGCGAGGCTTCCTGGCAAGCAAGGGGAATCTGATCCTCCTCACGGATGCCGACCTCTCGGCCCCCATTGAGGAGTTCGGCGTCCTGATGAAAGTGATGAGAGAAGGGAATTACGACATTGCCATAGGTTCCAGGGGAATTGATCCATCGAAGGTTGAGATCAAGCAGAACTGGGTCCGGCGGACAATGGGTAAGTCCTTTAACAGCCTGGTCCGAATGATTACGAAACTTCCCTTCAAGGACACCCAGTGCGGCTTCAAGCTGATGGCAAGAGAAAGGGTCCTGCCTGTGATCAACATGATGAAAGTGGACAGGTTCAGCTACGATGTGGAGCTTCTCTTCCTGGCATCCCGATCCGGCTTGAGGATCATCGAGGTTCCTGTGGTCTGGAGAAATTCGACAGAGACAAAGGTCAGAATGGTCATCGACTCTCTCAGCATGATCGGCGACATTCTGAAGATTAAAAGGAATTACAGCAGGGGATTGTACGGGAAGAAAAACGAGTAGGAATTATTCATGGTATCGAAAGAAACCAGAAGCGGTACTAAAAAATTCTTGAGCCTCCACCGCCTCCTGCCGATCGTTCGCAGGCTGCGCTGTAAGAAGAAGAAGATCGTTTTTACAAATGGATGTTTCGATCTGATCCATGCTGGCCACATCCATCTCCTGCGAAAAGGATCAAAGATGGGAGACGTCATGATCGTGGGCATCAACACCGATTCTTCCGTAAGAAGGTTGAAGGGACCCGGCAGACCGATAATCCCTCTGCGCGAGAGGGTAGCAGTGCTTGCCGCGCTGGAATGCGTGGATTATGTGGTCTCGTTCCGCGAGGATACTCCAGCCGTTCTCATCCAGAAGATCCTCCCCGACGTCCTCATCAAAGGGGGAGACTGGAAGATATCGAAGATCGTCGGCAGGGATGTCGTCGAGGGGAGAGGGGGCCGGGTTATCTCCATCCCGTTGAAGAATGGGCAATCAACCTCCGTTCTCATAGAAAGGATCATCCATAGATTTGCCAATGAGGGTTGACCTTCCGGAAATCGCCTATCACATCCTGGAAGATGCATCGTTCGCGAGGATACTTCGCGCAGTTTCAGAACGGGAAGAGAGAATCGCTCTTTCAGGGCTCATCGAACCAGCTCGATCTTTCTTCATCTCTCTGATACAGATACTGACAGGCAGAAAGATGGCCTATATCGTGTCGGGAGAAGCCGAGCTCGAATTCCATTCAAGGAACATATCCTCCTTCATAGCCTTTCTGGGAGCTGACCCGAAAGGGATTGCCACCTTCCCCTCGCTCGATGCAGATCCATACAATCAGATCCCGCCTCACCTTCAGGCCGCATGCGAGAGGGTTGCGGCGCTGCACAGGATCCTGAACGGCGAAGCCTCCATCATCGTCCTCACGCTCCGTTCCCTCGTCTCGCTCCTTCATCCTCCCGAAGTTTTCGAGAACTTCTTCTTCTCCTTGCAGAAGGATCAGACTCTTTCTATGGAGGAGTTCATTGCAAGACTGCTTGAGGGAGGCTTTCGTCCTTCGGACTACGTTTCCTCCGCAGGCGAGTTTGCCAGGAGAGGAGGGATCATCGACCTATTTCAGCCGGGTGACGACGTGCCGCTCAGGGTTGAGTTCTCAGGGAACGAGATCGAATCGATCCGCACATTTGACGTTAACAGTCAGCTCTCCATCGAGAAAATGAAAAAGATATCAATCAGACCTGCCGCAGAAGTTCCTCTGAATTCAGAATCTATCTCCAGAGTTCTGAACTACCTTAAAGAGAAGAAAGGAAAGGACAAAGCAAAAGCGGAAGAGATAGCGGAAAAAGTAAGAACGCAGAGATACTATCCGGGCATTGAAGGACTGGGGAAGATCATGACGGATCAGGGAAAGAGCATCTTCGACCACCTGAATGATTTCTACATCATCGTCGACGATCCATTCCGGGTGGAAGAGGAGCTCCTTAACATCCATGCAGAGCTCGATGATAACTACCGCGAATCGGAGGTTCCGATATTCCCAGCGCCGACAGAACTCTTTATCGATCCACGGGAGCTTGCTTCGCGGGTTGCCGATCACGATATGGGGATCTCCGATCTTTCCCCGCTCGACAAGAGGAAGGGCCACTATTCCATAAGCTCAAGGCCGGTTCGAAATTTCACCGGGAACATCACGCAATTCCTTTCGGAGCTCAAAAATGAACTGCAGCGAGGAATGAGAGTGGCCATCATGATGAACTCCGAGGGGAAGCGGGACCGGCTCATGGAGATCCTGAGAGAACATGCCTCTTCGCTCTCCGGAGATTCGGGAGAGGAAGCACGCGATCTGTCCTCTCTTATATCGGTATGCAGGATAAGGTCCGGATTCGAGCTCCCGGAGTTGAACGTCATCGTCCACGCGGAAGGGGAGATCTTCGGGCGCGAGAGGGTGAGGATCGAAAAAATCAGCACTCATAAGACATTCGCATCCGACTTTCGCGACCTGAAGATTGGAGATCACGTTGTCCATTACGACCACGGGATAGGGAAGTATGCCGGCCTCGTAAAGCCGGGAGGAACTGCTGGTGACAGGGACTTCATGCTCATCCTCTATGCGGGAGGAGACCGCTTGTACCTTCCGGTCGACAGGCTGGACCTTGTTCAGCGATACAGCGGCGTCGAGGGGAAGAAAGTTGTTCTCGATAAACTCGGAGGAGTAAGCTGGGGTCGTGCAAAAAAGAAAGCGAAGAAGGCGATTGACAATCTGGCAAGAGAGCTCCTGCAGCTTTATGCGGAGAGACAGGTTCTCAAGGGGTATCGATTTTCGGCCGATATGGAGTGGCTGAAAGAGTTCGAAGCAGGTTTCGCCTATGAAGAAACGCCTGACCAGTTAAGCGCCATAGAAGAGATCAAAAGGGATATGGAAAGTGAACGGTCGATGGACCGGCTCCTATGTGGTGATGTGGGGTTCGGGAAAACGGAGGTGGCAATGCGCGCCGCCTTCAAAGCCGTGATGGATGGAAGGCAGGTCGCTCTTCTCGCTCCCACGACAGTCCTCGCCTTCCAGCATTACAACAATTTTCAAACACGGTTCTCCCCCTTTCCCGTCACCATCGAGATGCTGAGCCGGTTCAGGAAGGCTTCCGAACAGAAGGAGATCGTCAGAAGAATTAAGGAAGGGAGCATTGACATCGTCATCGGAACGCATCGCCTCCTCTCAAGGGATGTCTCCTTTAAGAGGCTGGGGCTTCTCATCGTTGACGAGGAGCAGCGGTTCGGCGTTGCGCACAAGGAGAAGTTGAAGATGATGGCGCGATCTGTGGACGTTCTTTCCATGACGGCTACCCCGATTCCGAGAACCCTCCAGATGTCGCTGGCAGGCGTGCGGGATCTGTCGATTATCGAGACGCCACCCGCCAACAGGATGTCCATTCAGACGAATCTCATTCCCTTCCGGAGGAACATCATAAGATCTGCCATAAGGAAAGAGTTGAGGCGAAACGGGCAGGTTTACTTCGTACACAACAGCGTCGCATCGCTTCCCGCCATGGCGCAACGGATCAAGGGGATCTGCCCGGAGGCAAAAGTCATCATGGCCCACGGGAAGATGCGGGAGAGAGATCTCGAGAAGGCCATGCTCAGGTTCATCTCGGGAGATTACAACGTTCTGCTCTCCACGACAATCATCGAGAACGGACTAGATATTCCAAGGGTCAACACCATAGTCATCAACAGGGCCGACCAGTTTGGGTTATCGCAGCTCTACCAATTAAGGGGAAGGGTCGGGCGCTCTGACATCAAGGCGTATGCCTATCTGTTGATCCCACCGCTGCGCGCGATCTCGCCCATAGCCCGGAGGCGGCTGAGATCCCTCCAGGACTTCAGCGACCTGGGGTCGGGATTCAGGCTGGCGGCCCTCGACCTCGAGATCAGGGGAGCCGGGGAGTTCCTTGGAACCAAGCAGCATGGACACATTGCGGCTCTCGGATTCGAGCTCTACATCAAGATGCTGGAGAGAGCGGTCCAGGAGCTGAGGGGCGAACCTGTCAGAGAGCTCGTGCCCGTGAAGATCAATCTTGGCATAGATGCAAGGATACCGGAGTATTTCATCCCGGCGCAGAATCTACGCCTTGCCTTTTACAAGAGGATAACATCGGCGGAGACTCGCGAGGAGCTCGAGGAGATCAGAAAAGAGATGACGGACCAGTATGGGACATTCCCTGTCCCTGTGAAGAATTTCTTTGCCCTGGCCGATCTCAAGCTGGCCGCGACCGAGATCGATCTGAGAGAGATCGATCATTCCGACGGGAAGGTAATCCTGACCTTTGGCACGGAGTCACCCGTCTCTGCCGAGAAGATCGTGGATTTCCTCTGCGAGCATAAAGGAGCCTCAATGACTCCTGCGGGACAGGTCACCACTATCCAACCGGAAGGGATCGATCGCGTGGAATGGGTGAAAATGGTCATCAAAAAGCTTGTGTGATATATTGGCCGCTGGGCATATGATCATGCTTAGATTCGATGAATTCAGGAACGAAGCCATGTTTCAAGTGATGTACAGGCTTTTTGCTATCGTCATGGTACTGGTATGGAATGAGGGGTGCGGGTTTTACGGGGAGAAAGAGGAGGAGAAGAACGTTATTGCCATCATCGGTGGGAGAGAAATCACGGTCGAGATGCTGGAAAAATATTTCTATGATAATCTCAATGGCATCCTCAGCGTCGCTAGCATCAAAGATTTCGAGCAGGATGAGACTGATGTTGATAAGGTAAAGAGCAGGCTCTTCGAGGATTTCATCGATACCCAGCTCCTGCTGGGAGAGGCGATCAAGGCCGGGGTCACGGTCGGTGGCGAAGAGGTGAATGAGTTCCTGAAAGGGTTCGGGGGGGAAGAGGAAAAGGCTGGGAAGCTCCGGAAAGGAGAGATGGAAAGACTGACAGAATTTTTGATGATACAGAAGTTCAAGAGTGAAAAACTCTTCCCGGGGGTGACGGTGAGCGATACCGAATTGAAGCAGTACGTCCAGGAGAAGATGGAAGAGTTGAAGAAGACCCATACGGTCACGCTAAGCATCATCATAGTGGAGACGGAGAATGAGGCCAGGGAGCTTTTCAAAAAGATCCGCGGAAATCAGGAAAACTTTAACTCCCTGGCGGAGAAATATGCTGTTCCTGCCGGCCAGAGCGGACCCCAGGTTTACAATATCGACGAACTGCCGGAAAACATCCGGGATGAAGTCAAACGGTTGAAAGTCGGGCAGATCAGTAAGCCAATGTCCCTACTTGGAAGGTCATGCATCTTTCGCCTGGAGAGCGTCGAGGCAGAAGGGATGAAATCGTTCGAAGAGATCGCTCAGAGCATGAAAGAACGGCTGCTGCGGGAGAAATGCCATGCCATGCTGGAAGACCATCTCAAAAAGCTGAAGACCGGTGGGGAGATCAAGATCTTTTATGAGCGACTCCCCTTTCATTTCATCAGAGAAAATTCTTGAGGAGGACCCATGTCTAGGATATCACCATATGTCATGGCTCTCTTCATTCTTCTGTTCTTCTCCGGTTGTCTCATAGCCGGAAAAGTGATCGAGGAGATTGTGTCCAAGGTCAATGACGACATAATCACAAAAACGGAGTTCGAGAATTACGAACGATCCCTCACAAGAGAGATATACTCAACCTACACAGGTGAGGAGTTGGACCAGAAGCTGAAAGATGCGAAGGAGTATCTTCTCTACAACCTCATCAACGAGAAGCTTCTATTTCAGAAGGCGGAGCAGCAGTACGACATGAAGAAGTTAGGGGAGTCCATCATGAAGGAGTTCCGGGAACAGAAGAACCTGAAATCGGACAAGGATTTCCAGAATTTCCTGAAGGATGTCAGGATGACGGAGGACGAGCTCAGGGAAGAGATTCTGAGATTCCAGGCGCCGCAGATGATCCTGAACTCTCTGATACGCGACGAGATCACGGTCAGCGACAAAGAGATTGACAATTACTATGAGAAAAATATCGAGGATTTTACAGATCCCGAAAGGGTCACTGTCCGGGAGATCATCCTTCTGGCCACTCCCGAGAACAGGGAGGCCGTGCGAGAGAAGGGGAGAGAAATCCTCAGACAGGTGAAAGAGGGAGCGGACTTCGCCAAACTCGCGGAACAACTTTCCGATGGAGCCACCAGAGAAAAGGGGGGTCTCCTTGGAACTTTTGTGAAAGGCGAGCTGGCGGCGGATCTCGATACCAGGATCTTCCAGATGAAAAGTGGGGATGTAAGCGATCTCATCGAAGCCTCTTACGGATTTCACATCGTGAAACTTGAAGAGAAAACTGAAAAGAAGGTTAAGCCCCTCCCCGACGTCCGCTTCGAGATCTATGACACAATCTCGGGTGAGAAATACAGCGAGGCGGTGAACAAGCTTCTCACGAAGATGTGGGAGGACAGCTCCATCGAGGTCAATGAAAGGTATCAACACCGGCTCTCCGTAAAGCACAAAGCGCCCACCAGATGATTCTGAAGCACGTCATAATCGAGCCAGGACTTGCTCTCGCCCCCATCGCGGGCTTCACGGATACCTATTTTCGGAGGGAGATCAAGAAACTGGGTGGTTGCGGCCTGATCTTCTCCGAGATGGTAAGCTCGGAAGCCCTTACCAGGGATTCGAAGAGAAGCCATAAGATCATGGAGTTCTCTCACGCCGAGAGGCCGATTGCTATACAGATCTCAGGTGCCAACCGCGAGAGAATGGCGCTAGCGGCAAAGATTGTCGAGGATTCAGGCGCAGACATCCTGGATATCAACATGGGATGTCCGGTTAGCAGAATCGTCAAAACGGGTGCAGGTGCAGCGCTGATCAACGATCCAGCACTTGTGGCCCGGGTCCTTCGGGCGGTGACGGGGAGCGTCACCATCCCGGTGACGGTGAAGATACGATCCGGATGGCAGAAATGGGACAGGAAGGGGATCGAGCTGTCGCGGATCGCCGAAGAAAACGGCGCCGCCGCTATCACTGTTCACGCGCGTTCCCGTTCGGACTCTTTCAAGGAAAAGGCGGAGTGGCCTCTCATCGGAGAAGTGAAATATCAAGTGAAGATTCCCGTGATCGGAAATGGGGACGTGAAAGAGGCGGAAGATGCCATCCGAATGAAACGGGAGACAGGGTGCGATGCAGTGATGATAGGGCGGGCGGCAATGTCCAATCCCTGGATCTTCAGGCAGATCATGCAGATCGAGAGAGGAGAGGTTCCGGAAGTCATAAGCGCGGCCGAACGCAATAGATTCGCCCTAGAGCATTTTCGGATACTGCTTGAAAACGAAGAGGACAGGATCGCACTGCATCGGATGCGGAGCTTCGCCGGATGGTACTTCAGGAGAGTGCCCGGAGCCCTCCAATACCGGAGGCTGCTGAACTCCATAAAGACAGCCAGAGAATTTCTCGAAACTTCACTTGATTATCTTTCCTGAATTCGCTATGTTTAATGACGGAGCCAGATACTGAATAAACCCAGATAATTTTTTTGCTTGAATTCATCGAATTGTGATGTAAATTATTATCACCGCTTGATAATATTCCGGGATACCCAAGACTAACCGAAGCATTTGGAGATTTTTCCATGAGCAACCGCAAACTGATCAGGCCCAGTCTTTCCGAAATCAAAGTCAAAATGTCTGAGAAGGCCATCGATAAGAGGAGGATGATGGGCCCGCCGGACCAGACCAATGCAGAGAGCTTCTACTACCTTAAGCAGATGAATGCTAAGACGCCTATGGTGATCGTTCTGCGCGATGGCGAGATCATCAGAGGGGTCATCGAGTGGTATGACAAGCACTGCATCAAGATCAACAGAGAAGGTGCTCCCAATCTTCTCATCCTGAAAAATAACATCAAGTACATGTACAAGGCTGAAGACAAAGGCGACGAACAGTAGCCCAAGACAGAGGTCCATTAGCCTGATCTTTCCATTTCCTGACTGAATCTTTTAACTCGCAACGATGGCGCCTCGTATCGAATCAGAGGAGGCATCCATGAAAATCAAGATAGGGATAACCACGGGCGACCCTGCCGGCATCGGACCGGAAGTTTCGCTGAAGGCAGCCTATGATCTGGAAGTGCAGAGCCTCTGCACACCCATCCTCATCGGAGACGGGGACTTCCTCCGGAAGACGGCACGGGAGATCGGGCATCCGGAAACTTACAGCGTGGAAGGAACTTCAGAGAAGAATGTGGAGAAGGTAAACGGATTTTTGATATATAACGTCGCAGGATCGGCTCGAGGCGTTCCGACGGGCAAGGCATCCGCAGAAGGGGGCAAGGCTGCAAGTGAATACATAAGGATCGGAGCGCAGCTTGCCCTCGAGAGGAAGATCGGCGCGCTCGTCACCGCTCCCATCTGCAAAGAATCTTTGCAACTTGCAGGGGTAAGACATTCAGGCCACACGGAATTTCTGGCCTCTCTCTCCGGCGTGAAAGAGGTTGGCATGCTCTTTTACAGCCATCCTCTGAAGATTTTCCTCTTAACGACGCATCTATCTCTGAAGGATGCCATCGGTCATGTCAGAAAAGAAGAGATAGTCAAGAAAGCAAAGCTGCTCACCGAAGAGTACTTGAGGCTCTTCAATGAAAAACCCAAGATCGGGATCTGCTCCCTGAACCCTCATGCCGGAGAGGGAGGATTGTTCGGAGAGGAAGAAAACAAAGAGATCATCCCGGCCATAGAAGAGCTGAGACTCCTGAACATCGATGTTTCTGGACCATATGCATCGGATAGTATCTATGCAAGAGCGATGAAAGGAGAATTCGACCTCGTCTTCGCGCTGTATCATGACCAGGGTCTCATCCCGATCAAGTCTCTCAAACTCAGAGCGGTGAACGTCACTCTAGGGTTACCATTCGTGAGGACATCTCCCGATCACGGGACCGCATTCGACATTGTGGGGAAAGATGTAGCCGACCCCTGCAGCATGATCGAAGCCATCAAACTGGCCGCCATGCTTTTGCATTCAAGATCAATCTGAGTCGGGATAGGCTTCCCGGATGACTTTCATAAGCTCGGCGTGGATAAAGGGGGAAGCGGCGACAACATCGCCGGTTTCGAGAAATCTGTTTCCCTCATGAAAATCCGTGACGATGCCGCCCGCCTCTCTGACCAGGAGGGCGCCGGCAGCAATGTCCCAGGATGATAAGCCCATTTCCCAGAACCCATCGAAAATCCCCGCCGCGGTGTAGCAGAGATCGATGGCGGCAGAACCAGCACGTCTGATCCCGGAAGTCGTTCGAACAAAATGCTCAAAGGTTTTCAGGTAGTTTTCCAGGCGGTGCTGCTCACGGAAGGGAAATCCGGTCGCAAGGACGGCTCTTCCAAACGACCCGGGATGCGAAACTGTAAGCTTCTTCTGATTGAGGTGAGCTCCCTTGTCTTTCACTGCCTGGAAAATGTCGTTTCTGATAGGATCGAAGACGGCGGCGACCGAGATCTCACCATCGATCAGCAGAGAGACCGACACGCAGAAGACCGGGAACCTGTGGATGTAATTGGTCGTTCCATCGAGAGGATCGATGAGCCAGACGTAACGCGAACCGCTCTTCTTTCTCGAGAACTCCTCTGCTACCACGTCATGGTCAGGAACGCTCGAATGAATGAATGAGACAATCTCTTTCTCGGCCTCCCTATCCACCTGGGTCACGTAATCGTTCTTCCCCTTCTCATCGACGTCGAGACGCTCTCCGTTCTCCCAGTATTTCATCAGAACATCACCGCCCCTCTTTGCCGCTTCGATGGCGATTCTGAGAAGCCTGTCTTTTGTATTGTCCATCTCAACTGACTTCATCGTCGTCCAGCAGAAGGTCCCACTATGATATCTAATCGGCAGGATTAAATCAAAAGAGACGGGCACCTTCATCGTTCAGAAGAAGGGATGCGAGCCCTCGGGTGGGACTTATCGTAGATCTCCATTAGCTTCGTTGCGTCCATGTGCGTGTACTTCTGCGTCGTGGACAGGGAAGCGTGACCGAGCATCTCCTGAATGGCGCGCAAGTCTGCTCCGGCGTTCAGAAGATGCGTGGCGAAGGAATGCCTTATGGAATGCGGAGAAATCTTCGTTGCAATGGAAGCCCTGGAAATATGAATGTTGATGATCCTCCTGATGCTCCGGGCCGTTAGCCTTCCTCCCCGCATGCTGAGAAAGAGGGCATCGGCAGACTTTGCCCAATCCCGAACGGGGCTCATCAGCCGGAGGTAATTTTGCAGGGTGTCTCTTGCCTTGCTCCCGAAAGGAAGGAGCCTTTCCTTCTTCCCCTTTCCCATGACGCGCACAGTCATCTCTGTGATGTCAACGTCGTTGAGGCTCAGCTCGACGAGCTCGCTGACTCGCATCCCGGTTGCATATAGGAGCTCGAGTATCGCCGAATCTCTTGCTCCTTGCGGTGATGCCTTATCAGGCGTGTCGAGAAGATGGAAGACCTCATCGACGGAGAGATGCTTCGGAAGTCGCCTCTCCTTTTTCGGAAGAGTAACCGATGCGGCCGGATTGGCGTTCAGAACTCCTTCCCGACAGAGGAATTTGAAGAACGACCTGAGCGAGACGATCTTCCTTTCGATAGATGACTTCTTCTTTCCCGTCCGATGGAGGAATCCAACGAAACCTCGCACAGCCAGAACGTCAACATCCTCAGCTTTGTGCTTCTTTCCTGGATCGAACTCGCTGTCCAGGAACCGGGCGAACTGTGCGAGGTCCGAGAGGTAACTCCGGCAGGTCTCTTCCGAGAAGTGCCTCTCGAACCTCAAATACTCGATGAACTTATGAACACTCTCTCTCATATTTATATATTAGCGCAAATTTGGCAATTAAAAGCCAAAAATTTCTTGATCTTGGCGAGTGCTTCATAGCAATTTTTCGCCTATTTATTGGAATAAACGGTTCCGTTCACTATATGTTGAACTAAGCCGCTTTGCGGCAGTTTCAGTTCAAAGATAAACTTCCTTCCAAATAAAAAGTCTTCTCTGCTGTTCCATCCTATTTCCATGCTGTCTTATCCTCCATCTCCAGCCTGGAGTATGCTCCCAGTCTGCTCACGGTGCACAAGGAACCTCCCTCATGTCAGAATCAAAGGGTAATTCTCTTTCAAAATCCAGATCCTATCGCTTCTTTTCTAAGAAATCATCACATCATACTTTTTCGTGCCTTGTTTCAACTGAATTTCTTATTCTCTTCCTCCACAAGCAATCCCCATAGTAATTGCCGCAAAGCGGCTTCGTCCAACGAGATCATATCCTGAGTGCTCCTGCTTTGTGCTTGCCTAAAAAATTTGCTTACTTTATAAAGCACTCTGGATATAATCTATTACGTTAGAAGGACAATCTGAGCTGTTGATGCTTTTCCTTGATGCCATTAGTAATTTGGTATATGCTCATGATTAATGATATTTACAAAGCACTTCAAGAAGATGATGAAAGAACGATCAATTCGACAAGAATGGATTGATAGAACATTGAAAGAACCACAAAAGATTGAACGCCACGAAGACGGCACACAACATTTTCTTTGTCAGATACAAGAACATGGGAATAGATGGCTGCGCATTATTGTTGATGCGCAGAAGCAGCCGCATAGGGCAGTAACAGTTTTTTTTGACTGAAGCTTGAGGGGAAAATAATGAGACTGATTGTTGATAAAAAAGAAGATGCTCTTTACTTCCGTTTGGATGAAAATGCAATAATAGAATCTGAAGAAGTTCGTCCTGGTGTAATTCTTGATTTTGATAAAGATGGCCGAGTTGTAGGCGTTGAATTTCTCGGTATTAAAGCTCGGATGTCTGAGGAAGAACTTTCTTCATTCCATTATCAAGCGGGTTAAATTAAAAGCCTTCTAACTACCCGCTCAAGCTGCCACCTTCGGCGTCACGCTGTTTGCGGTGGCAAACATCGTGCCGTCTCGGCTGCAGCTTAGCGGTGTGTTCGGTAAACCGATAAACATGATCAGCGTAATCATACCTGCTATCAACGAGGAGATGACCATCGGGTCGGTCGTCAAGATCGCTAAGTTCAACCCCAACGTGAGGGAGGTGATTGTTGTTGATGACAAGTCATTCGACAATACGGTGCGCGAGGCCAAGAAGGCTGGTGCGAGCGTCATCACTAGCACAAGGATCGGCAAAGGCGCCTCCATGCGTGACGGCCTTCTTCTCTCCTCGCAGGATGTCATTGTCTATCTCGACGCAGATCTGGACAAACTGAATCCCGACGTAGTTAGTATCCTTGTAGAGCCGCTCCTCAGCAATGAGGCCGATTTTGTGAAAGCGAAGTTCTCCCGTGAGGCTGGAAGGGTAACCGAACTCGTCGCAAAGCCATTGCTGAGCCTCCTGTTTCCCGCCGTAGCTCACTTTGCGCAACCGCTGGGCGGTCTCGTCGCTGCGCGCCGCGAATTCCTTCAGAGAGTCACTTTTGAGGATGACTATGGTGTGGACATCGCCCTTCTCATAGACATGCACCTTTTGGGCGCAAGGATAGTCGAGGTCGATATTGGTCAGATTGAACACAAGATGAAACCGTGGCACCAATTGACGCGAATGTCGAAGGAGGTGTCCCGGGCCATACTCGCCAGAGCTACGAAGCTGGAGCGCACGAGTCTTGACGATCTGGAAACCATATCAATCATTCGTGACTACATGGATGATGCAATCCGCAACAGCGCTAGATATCTTCGCAAGATGGTTGTCTTTGATATGGACAATACGCTTCTTCGAGGCCGTTTTATCGAATTCGCCGCGCAGCTCTTCGGATTCCGTCAGGACCTCATCAACATTATTGCCAAGAACCAGGATTCCTTTCTGGTAACCAAACACATCGCCAAATTGCTTCAGGGCAAGAATATTGCGGAACTGCTCTCTGCTGCAGACCGCATTCCCCTTGTCGAGGACGTGCTGCAAGTGACTGACGTTCTGAAACAAAGAGGCTATGTTATCGGCATTATTACCGACAGCTACGATTGTATTGCGAGCCACATCAAGACCAAGATCAACGCTGACTTCGTAATGTCAAACGAGCTTGAGTTCTCGCAAAGCGTCGCAACCGGGGAAGTCAAAGTCCCCTCCTATTTCTGTCGGTCCAACGCCAGCCTCTGTAATCACAACTTTTGCAAGAGCAACGCCCTCCTTCACGCGACGGCCACACACGCCATTGACCTCCGAAGTGTCGTTGCCGTCGGAGATAGCGAGACCGACATCTGCATGGTGCGGATCGCGGGAATTGGGGTATCCATGTGCACCACCAATGAAACACTAAGAGCCATTTCCGATTACCGAATTGAAGAACCGCGGCTAACACAGCTTCTGGACTTTGCAGAATGACAATCATCGAACAGGGATCATATGCCACCGCATTTTCACGCTATATACGGTGATTATGAAATCACTTATGAAATTGAAACCGGAATTGTAACTGGCAAATTTCCAAAACGGGCACTCTCTCATGTGGAGTAGAGAAAATATTCTATTGTGTAAAGGAAGCAAGACATATCTCTGACTATACCATTTGGATCAAGTTCTCGGATGGGACGGAAGGTGAAATCAATCTAAAAGATGAATTAAAAGGTCCTATCTTCGAGCCTTTGAAAGATTTGGAAATGTTCAGAAGCTTTAGAGTTGATCCCGAATTGCATACTCTGGTTTGGCAAAATGGGGCTGATTTTGCTCCAGAATTTCTTTATGAACAAATTAGAGTAAGAGCATAACTACAGGATTCAAAAGAGGAGTAGCCATGTATCAAGATTTTGTATTTAATGCGCCATGGGGCATATCCTTGAAATTGATGACTGGACTTTCAGTTTTAATTCTTATTGGCGTACCGATGTTTTGCTTATTCACAATCGCTAGAAGCAATATCATTTACATTCTAAGCATGATTGTCATACCAATCCTTATACTATTTTTTGCCTCGCTTTTCGTCATCCGGGGCGAAGTATTCGTTTCAAAGATAAAAGAATTACGCAATCTCAAGATGCTTAACTACTCGCTTAAGCTGACAGCTTCGGCGTCACGGCTCTTGCAAAGCAACAGCCGCGCCGGCCGCTGAGTGCCAGTGTTAGACGCTTAGAAAGCATTGAAGTAAGGCCTGGAAAGGAAAGAGCCGTTCAATTGATACAATTTAAATTCGACTGCATCTTTTACTATGTCAGCGACATCGAGAAATCAATCTCTTTTTATAAAAATGTTCTTGGCTTTCGACTGATCTCTAGAGATATCATTGCACGCTTTGATGCAGATGGTGTCTTATTTGAACTTGTTCCGTGCAGCGACAAATCAAAAATAGGAGGGTATGGCAACGCAAGATTATGCCTCAAGGTAGACGATATTCAAGATGCAATTGACCATCTAAAAATAAAAGGAGTTCACACTGCTGATTTGCATGAAGTAGCAAATGGTTTTCTTGTGCCTTGCTATGATCCAGATGAGAATGAAATTATCTTATGGCAATATAAAAAGCTTTAGATTTGCTAAGCACAAGCAATTTGCACGGCCTAACAGGCGCGTGCACTCGCATATGAAAAATCTCAGGACGGAAGGGGCGTCTTAAAGGAGCATCCATCGGTGAGGCACTGGAGGGAGCGGCCGCTCTTCTTTGAGACTTTTTCGACGAGGAACTCGGCGCCGCATTCCGGGCACTTCTCCTTGATCGGCTTCTGCCAGATGACGAATTTGCATTTCGGGTAGTGGCCGCAGCCGTAAAAGATCCTTCCCCTGCGGCTCTTCTTCTCGACGATCATCCCGCCGCACCCCTTTTCGGGGCATTTGACCCCTGTCTCTTTATGTTTGATGTATTTGCATTTAGGGTAGTTGCTGCAGGTGGTGAATTCTCCGAAACGGCCATGCTTGACGATGAGATTCTTGCCGCATTTCGGGCACTTCTCATCCAAGGTCTTTTCTTCCTTCGTCTCAACCTTCCCTTCATGGTTGACGATGATCTTTTTCGTATTTTTGCAGGCAGGATAGGCGGAGCAGGCTAAAAATCTGCCGAATCGCCCCTTCTTGACAACCATCCTGTTTCCACACTTTTCACAGGTCTCTTCGGTCTCATCGGCGAACTCGTGTGCCTCTTCGCCATTCTCGGCAAGCTCCTGGGTATGCTTGCAGTCGGGATATCCCGAGCAGGCAAGAAAATAACCGTAGCGGCCCCACTTCTTGACCATCGGCTTTCCGCATTCCGGGCAGTTGAGCTCGGTCGGAATTTCCTCCCGTTTCACATCCTTCATCTCCGCTTCAGCTCTCTTCAGGTCATCGTTGAACTTATCGTTGAACTCTTTAAGGGCATCGATCCAGTTGAGCTTCCCTTCCTCTATCTCGTCGAGCTCTTCCTCGAGTCGCGCGGTGTATCCAATGTCAACAATGTCACCGAAATGCTCCACCATGAGGTCTGCGATTAAGAAGCCTAGTTCCGTTGGCACAAACTTGCCCTTGTCCTTGTTCACATAGTCCCTGTTCTGCAGAGTGGCGATGATGGTGGCGTATGTGCTCGGCCTTCCGATCCCATTTTCCTCGAGCTCTTTAACGAGCGTTCCTTCCGAGAACCTCGGGGGAGGTTGCGTGAAGTCCTGCTGGGATTCGACTCTCTCAAGTTTTAAAGGTTTTCCCTCTTCAAGGGGCGGGATCTGCAATGCCTCTTTTTCTTCGCTCCCTTCCCTGGATTCATCGGCTTCTTTTTCCTCGAAATCCCGGTAGACGGCGAGCCAACCAGGGAATTTCATCACGGAACCAGAGGTTCTCAACAGAAAGTCACCTGCTCTGACGTCGACTGTCGTCGTATCGAATGCGGCCGATTCCATCTGAGAGGCGATGAATCGGTTCCAGATCTGTGTGTAGAGCTTCAATTCATCGCTGGTGAGATATTTCCTGACCTTCTCGGGAGGCAGGTCGCAGCTCGTCGGTCTGATCGCCTCATGGGCTTCCTGAGCCCCCTTCCTTGATTTGTAGATCCTGGGCTTTTCGGGAAGATAATCGTTTCCAAAATTCTTGACGATGCATCGTCTTGCCCAGTGGATGGCATCCATCGAGACCCTCGTTGAGTCTGTCCTCATGTACGTGATGAGACCCACGGTGCCGAGGTCTCCCAAGTCTTTTCCTTCATAAAGGTCCTGCGCGATCCTCATCGTCTTCTTGACGGGGAAACCGAACTTCCGGTAGGCATCCTGCTGTAGTTTACTTGTCAGGAAGGGTGGAGGAGGGCTCTTCTTCTTTTCCTTCGCATCGATCTTTTCTACGATGAAGTCGGCTTTTTCGAGAGCGGCCACGACCCTCTTAGCCTCTGATTCGTTCGGGATCTTTATCTTCTCCCCTTTTTCTTCGATGAGCCTCGCTTTGAAAACAGGAGGTTTATCGGAAGCCAGATGCGCGATTATCGTCCAATACTCTTCCGGAACAAAGGCTTTGATCTCCCTCTCGCGGTCGCAGATGATTCTCAGGGCAACGGATTGGACCCTTCCAGCGCTCAGGCCGCGCCTCACCTTTTCCCAGAGGAGAGGCGAGATCTTGTATCCAACGAGCCGGTCCACGATCCTGCGCGCCTGCTGTGCATCCACCTTGTTCGTGTCAATGTCGGAGGGATTCTGGAATGCCTCGAGCACGGCTCTCTTCGTGATCTCGTTGAAGAGGACCCTGTGGAACTTCGCCTTCGTCCTTTTAAGCTCTTCCTTCAGGTGCCAGCATATAGCCTCCCCTTCCCGGTCAGGGTCGGGAGCAAGGAAGATTTCTTTCGCCTTCATCGAAGCTTTCTTCAATTCTGCAACGACCTTTACCTTGTCAGGGAGGACTTTATAAGTCGGCTCGAAGGAGTTTTCCTCGTTGACTCCAAGCTTGCTCTTTGGAAGGTCGCGGATGTGCCCCATCGATGCTTTGACAGTGTAATCCTTTCCCAGGAACTTATTTATTGTTTTTGCCTTCGCCGGCGATTCCACGATGACAAGTAACTTACTCAATTTTACGGTACCCTCATTTTATTAAGTAAATTTTCGCAATCCAGCATGAAACTGCTTTCTCATGAGCGTATCAATTTCTTAATGTAATGATTTCCTGGCAATTGGTCAACCAAGCCCCTCATCTCGAGCGCGAGTATAGCACCGAGGAGCCGATTGATCCTGATCCTGCTCAGATCTGCAATCCTGTCGATGTGCATGGGCTCGTCGACTGAGAGAAGAGAGAGGATCTTACTTTCATCCTCATCCAGCGCCAGTTCTTTTATTGACTTTTTATCCCTGTCTTCCTTTTGTCCACTCTCTTGAAGCCCCTTCTTTTTGGAATCTTCTGGCTCCTGCATTTTGCTCTTTTCTTCTCCGGCGAAACGATGAGCCGGGAGTTCATTAAATATGTCATCGAAATCGATGAGAGGTGTGGCTCCATCCTTTATGAGCCTGTTCGGCCCGAGGCTCTTCCTTGAGGTGATGTTTCCAGGAACTGCAAAGACCTCCCTTCCCTGTTCGAGAGCAAGGTTGGCAGTGATCAGGGCACCGCTCCTCTCTTCTGCCTCAACGATCACGGTGGCTACGGAGAGGCCGCTGATGATCCTGTTCCTCCTTGGAAAGTTTTCGGGGACCGGCTGGATTTCCATGGGGAACTCAGTGATAACGGCACCGTTTTCGGAGATACTATCGGCGAGCTTCCTGTTTTCCTTTGGGTAGATGTGATGGAACCCGCATCCGAGAACGGCGATCGTCCTTCCGCCGGCATTAAGTGCCCCTCTGTGAGCTTCGGTATCGACTCCTCTGGCAAGGCCGCTGACCACGGTGATTCCATGGGATGCCAGCTCGAACCCAAGATTTTCGGCGACGATCTTCCCGTATGGAGTGGCCCTCCTCGTCCCGACGACGGCAATCTTCAGATCATTGTCGATCCGTCCCTTGCAGTAGAGGACGGGTGGGGGATCGTGAATCTCCTTGAGCAGGACGGGATATTGATCGCTAAAAATGGTCAAAACAAAAGCACCAGCTTTTCTGACTTCTTTCAAGATCCTTTCTGCTTCTCTTTCAGGATTCATCCGGACGATCTCGTCGGCGGCTATCTCTGAAAGGCCGTTGACCTGAAGCAGCATCTCCCGGTTTACACTGAAGGGGAGCTTCGTATCTCCGAAGAAGCTGATGATCTTGTCAATCGTTACTGGCCCCACCTTCTTGACTACCGTGAGCGCAAGAAGATAAAGCTCTTTCTCCTCCACATATACTCTCCCCGGGAGGCGAGTGCACATTATACTTTCTAAGTCCACCTTGTCAAGAAACGCGCAAGTTGAGATGACAATTCTGTGGCGGGAATATATATTGTCATTTGATGATTGAAAAGAATGATACTTTATCAGACATTTTCAACTATGCCAAGGAACTTTTCCTGTTCACTTACTCTTCACTCATGCAAACGGACATTTCCTGAATGACATCTCATAGTATCGAAAAATGGGTCGTTCTGACGGTTTCCCTCGTTCTTGCGCTCATTCTTTCCTTCATCAGCGGCATGTTGCTCATAGGGGCGGTGTTTCATGACAGCACCGGCGAAAGCAGGGAAATGGAGGAGAAATATGAAGGAGCGAATAAACTCTTCCAGAATGGAAGGTTCGATGAGGCTATGGTCTTGCTGAAGGAGCTCCTCGCCGTCGATGATGATCATCATGATGCGATGGTTCTGCTTGGGTGGTCTCATTACCGAAAGGGGGATTTCAAGTCATCGGAGCAACTTTTTACTCGCGCCTATAAAAAATTTCCAAAATCGACCGACGTTTTGAGCGGGCTTGCCTACTCAAAATTGCAAACAGGCAAACTGCCTGAAAGCGAACAGCTTTTTCAGAAAATTCTCGAGAGTCAACCGGAGAGCTCCGATGCCATGAAGGGACTGGGAATCGTCAAAAAGTTTTCCGGGAATTTCAGGGAAGCCAAGACCCTTTTTGATAGAGCCCTTATTCTGAACCCTGAAGATTGTGAACTGCGTAGCCTCCGTGAACAGATAGCTTTCCTCATGGGTTCTGGAGAAGACGTCATAAAAAGAGGGCCGCTCTCTAAAGAAATTCCGATCAAGGTGAACTTCAAGGCAGGAAAAGAATATTTTGCCGCAAACGTCGATGGCGGATGGAAAGATATCTTCATCAAGGGTGTCAACATTGGCGTAGCCCTTCCAGGAAAATTTCCGGCTGAGTTCCCTATGGATAAGGAGCTATACCTGGACTGGCTCCACAAGATCTCCGAAATGAACGCCAACGCGGTAAGAGTCTACACGCTGCTTCCTCCCGTCTTCTACAGGGCCCTGAAAGAACACAACGAGAAGGCAGGAGTGAACAGGCTATGGCTGATCCAGGGAGTCTGGGTCGAGCTTCCGCCGGAGAACGATTTCTATGACCAGCAGTTCATAAACGAGTTTAAGGCGGACATCGCGAGGGTCATAGACGCAGTTCACGGGAACATCGAGATCGCCCTCAGGCCGGGGCATGCGCACGGG
This sequence comes from Acidobacteriota bacterium, assembly GCA_040752675.1. Lineage (NCBI taxonomy): Bacteria > Pseudomonadati > Acidobacteriota > Acidobacteriota bacterium. The sequence goes on along the minus strand of JBFMGF010000061.1, from coordinate 6,880 downwards.
GAATACGATGCCGATGTCTCGGAGTATCTCCTTGCCATGATCCTGGGAAGGGAATGGGAACCTTTCTCGGTGATCAAGTTCAACGACAGGTATCCAGACAGGATCTGGTACAATGGTGAGTATTTCCGTGTGGAGAAAGGCAACCCACTGGAATGCTGGATGGCGGAGATATGCAACTTCACCGCCGCATACGAGAGTGAGATATACCGCATGCAGCACCCGCTTGCTTACTCCAGCTGGCCCACTCTCGATCCGATCCATCATCCTACGGAGACCTCGAAGATAGAGGAGAACGAAATCAAAAGGAGACTTGGCCTGAAGGTTGACCCTGTCAAGGGGGAGCAGTACGACGACGATGCCGTGAGCGTCGATGCGACACACATCATTCCGACTGAGCAGATGATAGCCGGCTTCTTCGCCTCATACCATATCTATCCCTATCACCCTGATTTCCTCAACAATGACCCCGGGTATTCGAAAGCTGAAGACTCAGAGGGGCGGAACAACTACCTCGGCTATCTGAAAGACCTGAAGAACTATCATAAGAACCAGCCTCTTCTGGTGGCAGAATTTGGAGTTCCGACGAGCAGGGGAATCTCCCATTTTCAGTCGCAGCGGTTCAACCATGGCGGGCATACCGAGATCGAGCAGGGGAGGATCTGCCGAAGGCTCATGAAGAACATCGTTGATACGAAATGTGCCGGCGGGATCGTCTTTTCCTGGATCGACGAGTGGTTCAAGAAAAACTGGCTGACTGTCGATTTCGAGAATCCTCTCGAGAGGAATCCTCTCTGGTACAACGCCATTGATCCGGAGCAGAACTACGGCCTTCTCGCCATGAAACCCGGACGTGATGGCTGGAAGGTCAGCATAGATGGAAAGCCAGATGACTGGAAGACATCTACTCCCCTCTACGTTGATGACAGGGAGAGTAAATTCTCGGGCGAGAAGGCCGAATCGTCAGGTGATGAAGGAGAAAAGGTTAAGCTGTCAGTCAGGAAGAGGTTCGGGGATGGGTTCGATGCGGCTCGGGACCTCAAACAGTTTTACGTGACATGCGATGAGGGATATCTTTATCTCAGGATCGACCTGGGCTCCCTCGACTGCAACATGGATGGAAAAGCCGATTGGGAAAAGGCGAGCTATTTCATCGGAATCGACAGCTATCGAAGCGACCTGGGTGATTTCCGGTTTCCTCCCCCTGCAGATGTCTTCACTCCAAGCGGGATGGAGTTCATGATCGAATTGAAAGGGGAAAAAGAATCGAGAATCCACGTCGATGAGCCTTACAGCACATTCATCCACACGGCGGAAGGGTGGGGTCCATACCGGTCGCTTCCGAACAGGGATGGCAAATTCATAGAGATAAAGTCGGAGACGAACAGGGAGAGATACGGAAGGGACGGGACCGTCTATCATGCCATAAGTTATAGCAAGAGCCCTCTGCGATTTGGAAGCATGGAGAGGGGTTCGAAGGACTACGACTCCCTTGCTGACTGGTATCTGAACCTGGAACAAGCCTTCATAGAGGTAAGAATTCCATGGGGACTGCTAAACGTGACGGATCCGAGCTCGAAGCGAGTCCTGCACCAGGAGGGAAGCCATCTGGCTCCTCTGGATACCGTCAGGACCGAAGGGTTCCACTTCTACGTCACTTCGATCAATCCATCAGAAGAAAGAGATGCGGTGGCTGATACATTTCCCCCCGTCTATGAAATGGGGAGAAAAGGTCTGAGATCGGCTCCGCTTTACGATTGGAAAGAATGGGAAATCCCTCATTACCATTCATATTTAAAGGATAGCTATTTTATTCTAAAAGATGATTTTTCAAAAATTAAAACCTATATTATGGAGTGAACATTTCCAAGGGCTTTTTCAGCCCGAGGAATTTTGAACCCAGAGTTGGCTCGAGGCAGCGCGAGATGAAAAATTTCAATTGGAGGATGACGACGGTGAAGAGATATCTCTTTGCATCATTCCTGATCCTTGTTGTTTCCTTGGCTCTTTCTGGTGAAGTGGAAGAAAAGATGAAAAGGGCTGAAGCCGCCCTTAACGGTGGAGAAGTAGGGAAGGCTCTGGAGATATACAGGGAAATCCTGAGATCTTTGCCGGACAACCTTGAAGCCTTGAAAAAAGCGGCTCTACTTTCGAGCTGGCAGAAGGAATACGCATCTTCCATCAGTTATTATGAAAAGGTTCTTTCAATCGATCCAGGAGATAGGCAATCTAAGATCAACCTTGCGGACGTTTACTCTTGGAATAGTGATTATGAACACTCGATCGATATCTACCGGGATATCCTCTTGAAGGATCCGGATAACAGGGATGTCCGCCTGAAGCTGGCAAGAGTTCTAAGCTGGGGAAAGAGATACCCTGAATCGATCACAGAGTATGAAGCGATCCTTAAGAAGAATCCCGATGATAAAGAGGCAAGGCTGGGGCTTGCAAGAGTCCTCTCGTGGAAGGGGGATATGAAGGATTCGGAGGCAGAGTTCAGGAAATTGAAGAGCGCTGACCCTGATGATGTCGAGGTCCTGGTCGGACTTGCCAACGTCCTATCCTGGCAGGGGAAATACCCGGAAGCGGAGGCAGAGTACAGGAAGGCACTAGAGGCAGATTCTAAAAACGTCGATGCAAACACAGGGTTGGCAAGAGTCCTCCTGTGGCAGGGGGAGAAGAGGGAAGCCAGGAGAATCGCCAGAAAACTTGTAGAAGAAGTTCCCCAGAATGAAAAAGCCCAATCCCTTCTTGGCGATGTACGGACTTCTCTCAGGCCACACATCACTACTGCTTATGACTGGATCGACGATTCAGAAGATAACACGATCAGCATCTACAGAGCGGACTTTGTTTTCCATCCAGAGCCCCAGACCGACATGGGCGTCAACCTTGCCCGGTACGATCTGGAACTCCACGAAGCATCAGCCTCCGTGAATTCTTATGGGGTGACATTGGCCAGCCGGCTGAGCAGAAGAAACTTCTTCTACGCACGACTGGGAGGAGAGCGGCTGGAAGACATGCTGGGGGAGAGCAAAACATACCTGGTAGGGGCTCTTGCATACAGGTATTCCCATGGAGAGAAGCTCCACTGGGGAATCGGCGTCAGCAGGGATACCTTCAAGGTGACCGTTGAGACTATCAACAACGACCTCGTCGTCGATTCCTCCCATACCGATTTTTCTTACACGATCGCGAAGCCACTCAGGCTCTATCTGAGGTATGAACGGAGCGATTTTTCGGATGGCAATGACGAGGATGTCGATTACGATGACCCGATGGACAAAAACACGAGAGACGACGCCACCTTCTCGGTAAGATACACGGTTCCCCTTATGAAGCCGTCGCTAACCGTCTCTTACAGATTCCGGTATCTCTCTTTCGATGAGAATCGGGACAGTGGTTACTTCGATCCGCAACGTTACGTATCGAACGCCTTGAACATCGAGCTTTCTGGAAGGACACCAAACGCTCTCTTCTACTATGCGCTATCGATGGATGGGGGCCTTCAGAGCTTTCGTTTTAAAAATCCCGACGGAACGGAAACGAGAAGCGGTGATGACTCCTTCTTTGGAGGAGGCGCCTTGTTTGGTATCAACATCGCGAAGAGAGTGGCTCTGGAGTTTTACGGCAGTAAGACCGATTACGCCCTCCAGGTCGGTACTGGATACAGCAGCACGACGGCAGGAGCAAGGCTGAGATTCCAATTTTAGCCTTCTGTGGGTGTCATATATAATGTTCTGGAATCTGATGAAAAGAGATTATGGCAGGAGAGAGAATACTCATAGCGGATGATGACCCGATCATACTCAGCTTTTTAAGCGCTCTTTTAAAAGATAAGGGATACCAGGTTATAACGGCGGAGGACGGGGAAAGGACGCTCCAGGCCGCTCTGATATACCATCCCGAGGTCATCGTGACCGATCTTGTCATGCCCTACATGGATGGCTTCGAGATCATCAGGACGATCAGGAGAGAGAATAAGTTGAAGGATACTCCGATAATTATCCTGTCGATGAAGGATAAGGAGGATGACATCGTGAAGGGGCTTGAGGAAGGGGCTGATGATTACATTGTGAAACCCTTCAATGCCCTAGAACTCGTGACAAGAATAAAGAAACTTTTGGAAAGATCTAAGAGGAAAAAATGATAGCCTTTCAAGCCCTTCTTATTACCGTAATGATTGTTGGGGCCATATTCATTTTCCTGACCCTGCTGATCATGGGGAACAAGGCGACAAGGGACCTCTGGGCTTTTTACTGCAGGAGGAGGCGGCGAACACTTGAGCCGGCCATCCTGAAATACGTCAACTCGGAGAGTGGCGACGTCGGGAAGTATCTTTCCGGTCTGTTGCGCCCGTTCGATTCGACTATCGTGGAAAAGATCCTTGTCGATAACGCCCATGTCGTCAAGGGTACGGCCAAGGAGAGAATTACAAAAGCCTTCGAGGATCTTGGCTACGTGGATAGCTACCTCAAGGGATTGAAATCGGTAAGGTGGTGGAAACGGGCGCAGTCGGCGGAAAATCTTGGAGTGGCGGAAAGCAGAAGAGCGATCGATCCGCTTGCGAAGCTGATAGCGGATCCGGTTCCGGAGGTCAGAGTCAGATCGGCCAAGGCGCTCGGAAACATGAAGGGAATAGCCGCAGCGAAGCCTCTCGTTCAGGCGCTGGCTGAGCCGAACCGATGGTCAACAATCCGGATCGCGGATATCCTGAGCAGCATGGGGAAAGAGGTCGTCGATGAACTTATGCAGTGCTTCAGGGAATGTCCGATCCACGCCAAGATAGCAGCCATTGACATTCTTGGCAGGATCAAGAGCCTTCACACGGTTTCCTTCCTCGTTGAGAGACTCTCCGATCAAAACTCTGATATCAGGGCCAGAGCCGCTCATGCCTTGGGCGCAATCGGAGACCCCTCCTGCTACAAGGAGCTTATCGTCGCTCTCGAAGATAAGGAATGGCCGGTAAGGGCCATGGCGGCTAAGGCTCTGGGTAAGATAAAGGTCCCGGAAGCGATCCAACCGCTCTGTAAAATCCTTGGCGATTCGCAATGGTGGGTCAGGGCCAATACGGCGGAAGCGCTCAAGAGCATGGGCGACAGAGGAGTCGAAGCCCTCTTCGAGATGATCGATTCCAGAGATAACTACGCAAGCCATCAGGCAGTCCTGATGCTGCAGGAATCGGGCATCATGGATGAATATCTCGATAAGCTATCCTCGAAAGATGACGCTGTGAAAAAAGTGGCGCTCGAGCTTTTTGCAAAGCTCGTCCGCATGAAGAGAACGGACCTCCTAGAAGAGGCCGCCCACAAGCATTCCAACCCAGCGGTCCGACAGATCCTGTCCGATCTTCTCGTTTCAAACTTACAGAAAGCATAGGAGTCAACAATGGGCTGGCAAGCAATCGTCATAAAAGCGATCATCGGGTTCAATTATTTCGTCCTCTTCTACTTTCTGATCCTAAACTCCATATATCTCCTCCTTTTCATAATTTCGCTCTTTGCAGTCCTGAAATTCGTCAAGAGAACATTCTTCAGCGATTACCGGGAAATCATGCAGTCGGAGATGACGTGGCCCATCTCCGTTCTTGTTCCGGCTCATAATGAAGAGAAGACGATCGTCGGGACGGTCCAGTCCCTGATGATGCTCAACTACAGCGAGTATGAAATCATCGTCATAAACGATGGTTCGACGGACAACACCCTCCAGAACTTGATCAACGCCTTCGAGCTCAGGAAGCTCGATAAGGTGTACCGGCGCTCCATCCCGACGGAGCATGTGAGGGGAGTCTATGCTTCTCTTGCCAACTCCAATCTCCTCGTTATAGACAAGGAGAAGGGCGGGAAGGCGGATGCCCTGAACGCTGGCATCAACCTCTCGAAATACCCGCTCTTCTGCAGCGTTGATGCCGATTCAATAATCGAAGACAATGCGCTTCTCCGCGTCGTGAAGCCATTCATGGAGCATCCCAACGAGACGGTCGCCTCTGGCGGCATCGTGAGGATAGTAAACGGTTGCGAGGTCAAAGAGGGAAGAGTCGTCGGCATCTCCCTCCCGGACAAGATGCTTCCCATCTTCCAGGTCGTGGAGTATCTCCGCGCCTTCCTCACGGGAAGGATTGGATGGTCCGCGCTGAGGTCGCTTATCATCATATCCGGGGCTTTCGGTCTGTATAAGAAATCCGAGGTCATCGAGATCGGCGGGTACGACCACTACACAGATACGGAAGACCTTGAACTCGTCGTCAGGCTCCACGAGCACATGCACCAGAAAAAGAAGAAGTACAGAATCGTCTTCGTCCCCGATCCCGTCTGCTGGACTGAAGTGCCATCGAAGTTTAAGATACTTTTCAGGCAGAGGAACAGATGGCACCGCGGGCTTCTGCAGACCCTTTTCCGGCATATCCACATGCTGTTCAACCCCCGGTACAGGGTCATCGGCCTCTTTGCCACTCCCTATTTCTTCTTCTTCGAGATGCTTGGCCCCTTCGTGGAGGTCCTCGGTTACATTGCCGTCATACTATCGTTTATATTCGGGATCCTGAACGTAGAATTCTTCCTCCTCTTTCTGGCCGTAGCCATCCTCTACGGTATATTTCTCTCCATCGCCGCTATTCTTCTAGAAGAGTTTTCCTTCCGGAGATATCCAGGCTGGCAGGATCTCTCAAAGCTCATCGTCTTCGGGATTCTAGAGAACTTCGGATACAGGCAGCTCCTGGCGGTCTTCAAGATCAAGTCGTTCTGGGAGTACATCCGGAGAAGAAGGAAATGGGGGAAGATGGAGAGAATCGGCTTCAAGGAACCGGTAACAGTCAAGGCCACCACGCCAACCCATCACCACAGCCGCTGATCCTCATAAATGCGGTGTTTCTGAAGCAGCTTGT
>JBFMGF010000060.1 GCA_040752675.1 Acidobacteriota bacterium | reverse complement strand
AGAACTCAATCCTCGGTGGAGGAAGGTATGATGGTCTCGTCGAAGAGCTTGGGGGACCGAAGATTCCGGGCTTTGGATTTGCCGCAGGAATGGAACGGATCGTCATGCTCCTGCCCGATGATGTCCCTGAAGGAGATGAAGGAAAACCCCATCTTTTCATAGCGACAATGAGTGAACAGGGGTTCAACAGGGGAATCGAGATATGCATGGCTCTTAGGAGGAAAGGGATCAGGGTAAGCATGGCAACGGAGACGAAGAGCCTGAATGTCCAGATGCGTGCAGCAAACAGAGAAAACGCCACTTTCGTTATCTTCATCGGTGACGAAGAGATAAGGAGTGGAGCAGCTGGAATCAAAGATATGAGAAGCGGAAAGCAGCGATCTGTCGGACTAGAGGAGATTGAATCATTATCGGAAGGATTCCGCAATGTCATCTATGGATAAAGAGTCGCTGCACAGATTGCTGAAAAGGACGGTCTGGTGCGGTGAGCTCAGGGATTCCTATGAAGGAAGGGAAGTCATCCTGACGGGATGGCTCAACAGGAAGAGGAATCTCGGGAAGTTGATCTTCGTCGATTTAAGGGATAGGAGCGGAATCGCCCAGATCATCTTCGACCCATCCATGGACCCAGATCTTCACGAACAGGCTGCCTCCCTCAGAAATGAAGATGTGATTTCCGTGAGGGGAAAGGTAAAGAGAAGGGGGGAGGGCAACATCAATCCGGACATGCCCACAGGAGAGGTCGAGGTGCTTGCAGGGGAACTCCAGATTCTCAACAGGTCGGAGACGCTTCCCTTTACTGTGGAGGATGGGGCCAGAGCCGGGGACGAGCTCAAGCTTAAGTACCGCTACATCGACCTGCGCAGGCCGAATCTTCAGAACATCATCATCCAGAGACATCGAATCGCAAAGGCCGTCAGGGATTACCTTGATGCAAAGGGCTTTGTGGAGATCGAGACTCCAATCCTCACGAAATCGACCCCGGAAGGGGCGAGGGATTACATCGTTCCATCCAGGATCCATAAGGGGAGCTTCTATGCTATGCCGCAGTCTCCACAGCTCTTCAAGCAGCTCCTGATGATTGCTGGATTCGAAAAATATTACCAGATTGCAAAATGTTTCCGCGACGAGGATCTGAGGGCTGACAGACAGCCGGAATTCACCCAGATCGATATCGAGATGTCTTTCATCGAGCAACAGGATATATACGAACTAGTCGAAGGCCTGCTGGGGTTCGCATTTGAATCGGTGGGGAAGAAGATCGAAACACCCTTTCCCCGGTTGACCTATAAAGAAGCAGTGGATCGCTTTGGCAGCGACCGTCCGGATACAAGGTTCGGGATGGAAATAATAGATCTGAGCGACATCTTGGATGGATGCGACTATGCTCTCGTATCCAATGCCCTTTCATCTGGAGGAGTAGCTAGATGCATAAACTTGAAGGGTGGAGCAAAATACTCGAGGAAGAAGATTGATGAGATTTCTAATGAAGCAATCAACCTTGGTGGAAGAGGCATCCTCTGGATGAAGAAGGATGGTGGCTCGCTCAACTCCCCCATGCTGAAGCATATCGGAATTGAGAGAGCTTCATCCATCGCTTCAAGAGCAGCGATCGGGGATGGGGATGCCCTGCTCATTTCCGCTGATAAGGCGGATATAGTCAACAGAGTGCTTGGATCTCTCCGGTTGAAGATCGCAAGGGAAGAATCGCTCATCGATGAAAACACCTGGTCCGTTCTGTGGATCCATGATTTTCCGCTTCTCCAATGGAATCCGGACGAGAAGAGATGGGAAGCCTGCCACCATCCCTTTACATCGCCGAATCCGGATGATCTGGAGAGAATTGACGTTGATCCGGGAAGCGTCAGGGCACTTGCCTACGATATCGTGCTGAACGGACAGGAGATTGGCGGAGGGAGCATCAGGAACCATAGCGTTGCGATACAGGAAAAGATTTTTCGGGTTCTCGGACTGGCCCCGGAAGAGTTAAACACTAAATTTGGCTTTCTCCTTCAAGCACTCAAATCAGGGGCACCACCGCACGGCGGGATCGCCCTTGGCTTTGATAGGCTCGTTGCCATCCTCACGGGTTGCGATTCGATCAGGGATGTCATCGCTTTCCCAAAGACCACTAGCGCAACGTGCCTTATGACCGGCTCCCCATCGAGAATAGATCGGAAACAGCTTGAGGAGCTAGGGCTATCGGTGGAAGAATCTTTTCTGGAATAGACTATCTTTCGGATGCTAATTGTGTCTACGAGATTCGCGTAAAATGAAAAGATTCCATTGAAAATGAGGGATGGATAGATTAGATTACAATTAAATGATCAGGGCATCTTGCGCTGGTTGTCAAAAGATCACAACATGAAAGCTGGTCTAGAAGACTCATCTTGGTTACTTACAAGATCGATATTACTGATATCCGCACTGGTATCCGCGATTCTTTTCCTTTCAGGTTGCCCTAAAAAGCCGATCAACGAAGCAGATGATGTCAATAACATCCTGGCGAGCGTGAAGGGGAGGTGCGCTACGGTTTTGGCATCTGGCGAGATTGCAGAAATACAGCTTCTTGTTGATGAGATGAATGCAATGGCGGAAAAAGGAAAGAAGAGAAAGACGAGAGAAAAAGCTCTTGTCATACTTTCTCTCCTCAAGAGCGTCGATGAGAATGTGGAGAGGGAGAAAGAGGAGATAGCAAAGGAGTATGAAGAAGAGAGAATGAAAGCGATAGAAGTTTTAAAGGAAGCAAGGGAAGAAGGAGGCCTCGTTTGCAGTCAAAATCTGATCTACGAGGCAAGCCTCCTCATCGAACAGGCAGATGAAGCCCGGGCATCGACTGAGTGCAGGCATCATGAATCTATGGCCCTTCTGAGGAAGTCTATGGAAGCTCCGCTGCTTGCAAGAGAGAGAGCCATTGCTGAACGAGAAAGGATCAGGAGAGAAGAGGAGGAAAGAAGAAGGTTGGAAGTAAAAGAAGTGCCATCTTCTCCAAGGGAGGAGACGAAGATTTGGGTCGTCCGGCAGGGCGAGTCTCTATGGAAGATATCGTCTAACGTTGAGATCTACGGTGATCCATTCATGTGGCCACTCATTTTCTGGGCAAACAGATCCCAGATCAAAGACCCGAACATCATCTATTATGGGCAAAACCTGAAGATCCCTAGGAACTTCAAAAAGGAAGAAATGGAGGAAGCGATCAAACGAGCGAAATCGGGCCTGGAGGAAGGACTGGAATAATATAATCTGAAAGGTATAGTGCTAATGAAAAAGGTAAAATTCTGCTCGGAAGGGATGGAATCCTTTCTCGGGAACTTCGATGAGAACCTGAAGTTTATTGAAAAAGTCTTCGGCGTTTCCCTCTCTGCGAGAGGAGACGAATTCACCATCCAGGGCGACGATAAGAAGGTGCAGGAAGTCTCCCTCTTCCTCACACAACTCTCGGGTGTCGTCGAGCAGGGAATTGTTCTGTCCAGAGATGACATTCGTGTAGCCTGCAATCTATTTAAATCCAATAGTTCTATCCCTCTCATCGAGCACTTCACCAACTACAGGATAAGACCATCTTCGAAAAAATTCGTCATGCCGAGGAGCGAGAATCAGAGACGCTATATCGAAGCCATCCGTGACAATGACATGGTCCTCGGGATCGGTCCCGCCGGGACGGGCAAGACATACCTTGCAGTCGCCATGGCAATATCCTATTTCAATGAGAAGAGGGTTAGCCGGATCATACTGGCAAGACCGGCAGTTGAAGCCGGGGAGAAACTTGGCTTTTTGCCTGGGGATATAGCCCAGAAAGTTGATCCGTACCTGCGGCCGCTTTACGATGCCATTTACGACATGGTTGACAGGGATAAGGCAGAGCGATTGTTGGAGAGGGGTGAGATAGAAATCGCTCCGCTTGCCTTCATGCGGGGAAGGACTCTCAACGATTCTTTTGCCATACTCGATGAAGCCCAGAACACGACCTCAGACCAGATGAAGATGTTCCTGACGAGGATCGGGTTTAATTCCAAAGCTGTCATCACAGGAGACATCACGCAAATCGACCTTCCCCTGGGAAAGACATCGGGCCTCGTAGAATCCCAGTACATCATCGGTTCCATTCCGGGGATCAGATTTGTCTATTTTAATGAGCAGGACGTGGTCAGGCATCCCTTAGTCCAGAAGGTTATAAAAGCGTATGAACGATACGAGAATGCAAAGAGACGCGATAATGAAAAAACAGCAAAAAAGGATGTTTGAGCTGTTAACTTTAGATGCATGAAAAAAGAGTATGGCGCTGATTAAGAAAAAAAAGAATGGTTCCGGGTTCAAGATGCAGAAGATTAGGGAGAACATCGACCTTTTTCTCAGGGAAAAGGTAAAGATAAGCGCCAATACTCTCCTTGGCTTCACACCGTTCTGGAACGTTCTCTTCGTCATGCTCCTCATCATTCTGGCATCCCAGCATAGCTGCGGCGGAAGATTCGAGAGGTTTTCTGCTGGAGAAGTAGCTCCATACGATATCGTCTCTCCCTTCGATTTTGAGATTCCTGATGAGAAGAGGACAACTGAAAGAAGAGAGGAAGCAAGAAGGAACAGCATCGACGTTTACTCCTATGATTCAAGAAAGGCGGAGAGATTCATCTCATCGCTGAATATCATCACGGATGAGTTATCCCTTCTCCCCCCAGAGCAAGTCTCCATTCCTTCTGCCACGGATAGAGAGCACACTCCATCGCTCGATCGGATCCTTTCCAGGTTACCAAAAGATGTAACGATCTATCAGATACAGGCTCTTAGGAAAGTGAGCCAGGATGAAAAAGCTCTTAAAAGCATTATCTTGGACCTATCCAGGATCGTGAACCGTAAAATCGTCACGAGCAAGGCTTCCCTGCCTGAAGGAAAGAGGATCATCATCAAGTACTACCATGAGAGGAAAGAAGAAATTGTAAATGACTTCAATGGAATAATTGACCTGAGTGATGTTGAGATAGCGACCGGAAATAGCGTGGATAAATTAACCCATATCGCGCGAAAGGAAAAGGAGGCAGTTGCAGCGCTCATATTCAGGATGGTCGATGCCAATCTCAACTATGATCTCAGCGAATCGGTGAGAAGACAGGACGAAGCTGCACGAAATGTTCCTCCCGTTGTCGAGAAATTTCCGAAGGGCAGCATCATCATCAGAAAGGGAGACCAGTTCACTCCAAACACGCTGAATATCCTCGAACTCATTGACAGGAGGAGGCCAGCGAGATTTGACGCAGCCGAGCTTCTCGGCTTCGTACTGATCTTCGTATTTCTGATCTTTTTCCTCTGGCGTTATGATATCTACCATCAGAAAGGATTCAAGAAGGTCTCCCACCTCCATGCCCTGATGGTTTCATGCATTATAGTGACCGCTATCATAGCAAGGGGGATCATATGGATCGCGAACAGCGTCGCAGACGACCTGAACTTCCCATTCAACCAGGCGGAGTCCTACTATTTCCTCATCCCAGTGGCGGCAGGCGCCATGCTAATCACCCTTCTTGCAAATGCCAGGATCGCTACAACCTTCTCCATTTTTACAAGCTTCGTCTTCGGCGTTCTGACAGGATGGAACCTCCATTTTATGCTCTACTCGCTGATCAGCAGTTTTGCGGCCATCTATGGAATAACGCAGTACAAGGAAAGGACGGCCCTGTTGAAGACTGGTTTCATCGTTGGAGTCGTAAACGTTCTTTCTATCGTAGCCCTCGTCTCCGTTCAGGAAAAGATTGGGGATACGCAGTCGCTGTTCTTGAACATTCTCAATGGATTCATCGGTGGAGCTCTCTTTGTTCCTCTTCTCGTTTCCTTTCTTCTCCCCATTCTAGAACGGCTCTTTGCAATCCTTACGGATATTCGTCTGCTCGAGCTTTCAAACCTCAACAATCCGCTCCTGAGGAGTTTTGCCCTGAAAGTTCCGGGCAGTTACAATCACAGCCTGATCCTGGGCAGCATTGCGGAAGCCGCCGCAGAAGCGGTGAATGCCAATCCGCTTTTCTGCCGCGTTGCTGCCTATTATCACGACATCGGGAAGATGAGCAAACCGGATTACTTCGTTGAGAACCAGATGGGAGGGTATAACCCTCACGAGAAGCTTTCCGCAAACATAAGCATCCTGATCTTGATCAGCCACGTCAAGGAGGGGATCAAGTTGGCCAAAGAGCATGGATTGCCCCAACAGATCATCGACATCATCCCGCAACACCATGGAACCAGGCTCATCACCTTCTTTTACGAGAAGGCGAAAAAGAAGGTTGACCGCAATGTTCCAGAGCCTGACGAGAACGCCTTCCGGTACCCGGGACCCAAGCCACAGACCAAGGAGGCCGCTATCTTCATGCTTGCGGACGCCGTTGAGGCAGCCGCTCGAACAATAGAAAACCCCACACCAGCCAGGATCAAGGAGATGATCAACAAGATCAGCAGGGACATCGTCCTGGATGGCCAGCTGGACCAGTGCGACCTGACATTCACGGATCTGGAGAAAATCACAAGTTCCCTCGTGAAATCGCTGAGCGCCATGTATCATCGCAGGATCAATTATCCCGGCTATGATTTCGATCACATCCCTCCTAAAACGACGGTGGAAGAGATTGCATGACTCGACCTCATCTTGAGAATAGGCTATTATTTTTCAGGGTTGCTTGATCGCTCTTTTGAGATGAGAAGATTTGAAATTTCCATTGTAAACGATTGTAAAGCTTCCAGGATCGACAAGAATCCCTTCAAACGATTTCTGCGGGAACTCGGCGGGAGAATGGGTATCGAAGCCGATCAGGTATCCGTTCTCTTCACTGATGATCCGCACATGAAGAAACTCAATGCGAAGTACCGCGGCAGGAATATGACTACCGATGTCCTTTCATTCCCGGCAGGCGAGAAGAACCTCGAAGGGTTGACCAACATGGGGGATATAGTCATCTCCATACCAGCTGCCGTCAGCCAGGCAAAGATGGCAGGATGGCCACTTGAAATGGAGATAAAGAAGCTCCTGACGCATGGCTTCCTGCACTTGGCCGGATATGACCATGAAACCGACCGCGGCGAGATGAGAAGAATGGAAGAAAAGTATTTTAATGAGCTGATCGCAATGAAATCTAGCCGATCAAGAAAAAGAAAAGGAGGATGCCGTACTGGATAACGTACTGCCCTATATATTCATCGCGCTGGCTCTCTCCTTCATATTCTTCGCCCTCTCAGTCCTGAAGTCTGCCATCAATTCCATCAGCGAGGTGGCAGCAAGGAAGGTGGCAGAGATCAAGGGGCAGAACTACCCCTTCTTCACGGAGAAACTCTACAGCAATCCCTCCAAGATGAGAATCGTCCTTCAATTATCACGGCAGACATCCCTCATCGGCGCAACTTTCGCGACTCTGGCGGTCTTAAACATTCTTGAAATCTCCTATGCAGTTACCTGGACGCTTCTTGCCAGCATCGTCGTTCTGATCATGTTCGTGGAGCAACTGGCCGCCAGGCTCGTCGTGGCCATTAATCCAGAAAAAGCTTTTGCGGTTACCATTCCTTTTCTTCCACCCGTCTATCTGATCTTTTATCCGTTGATGATTCCAATATACAGGATCCTCTTCGCTGCCAGGAAAAGATTCGGTGCCGTAATCGACAGAGAAGACGACGAAACGCTGGAAGAGAATATCAGAGCATTTATAGACGTGGGGGAGAAGGAGGGAATACTGGAGAAGGAAGAGGGGATACTCGTAAAGAGCATAGTCGATTTCGGCTACACGCTGGCGCGCGAGGTGATGACTCCAAGGACGGACATGGTGGTCATCAAAAGCGATGAAAGCCTGGAGAGCCTCAAGAAGCTCTTCATTCGCAAGAAGCATTCGAGGATCCCGGTTTACAATGACAATATAGACAACATTGCAGGAATCGTATACATCAAGGACCTGCTGGAAACTCTCGCCCTCCAGAAAGGGGAGATGGGCATCTCCGATTTCATCAAGCCGGCTCACTTCGTCCCTGAGACGAAGAAGGTCTCGGATCTCCTTAAGGAGATGCAGCATGAAAAGATACAGATCGCCATCGTAGTCGATGAGTACGGCGGAACTGCAGGGCTTATCACCATCGAGGATCTCGTCGAGGAGATCGTCGGCGAGATCAGCGATGTCCACGAGAGGGAAGAAGATGATATCGTCAAGGAAACGGAGGATAGTTACCTCGTCAAGGGCATCTGTAACATTGAAAAGGTTGAGGCGCTCTTCAACGTCGAGCTTAAAGAGGAGGGCTTCGATACGGTTGGGGGTTTCATCTTCGCCAGACTTGGACGAGTTCCCCTAGAAGGGGAATCGTTTGATGCCAGAGAAATCAAATTTGAGATACTGAGAGCCGACCACAGAAGGATCAGGAGAGTTAGGATAAAGAAAATCCTTTCATAGATTGACTCTACGATGATCTTCATCGCCGGCCATTGACATAAATAATTCAAATGAGTGAAGAAAGGGATGAAAAATTCCTCTCTGGGTATGTAACCATCACCGGAAGGACAAATGTTGGAAAATCGACTCTCTTCAACCGCCTTGTCGGCGAAAAGATCGCCATAGTATCCGATGTTCCGCAGACGACGAGAAATCGCATTCTGGGTGTGAGGACGGAGAAAAACTTCCAGATCGCCTTTGTCGATGTACCTGGCTTCCACACTCCAAAACACAGCATGAATAGAGCCATGGTCAAGAGGGCTCTGGACGCGTTAGAAGGCGTCGATCTCATTGTCTTCATGATTGCAGCGGATGAACATGTTGGAGGAGGGGATCACTATGTCGCCACGCTCATCAAGGAAAAGTCACTTCGTGCCATCTGCGCCATCAACAAGGTGGACCTTGTCAAGAAAGAGATCACTCTTCCCCTGATCGCAAAGGCAACAAATGAATGGGGGATGCTGGAGGCGGTGCCCATCTCCGCTCTGAATGGGGAAAACTGTAACAGGCTTCTTGATGTCATCGTGAAGTATCTCCCGGAAGGGGGGATGCTCTTTCCCGAACATTACCTGACCGATCAGGCAGAAAGAGCAATCGTTTCAGAGATCATCAGGGAGAAGGTATTTCTCAATATGAAGGAGGAGGTTCCCCACTGCTCAGCCGTCTTCATCGAGAGTTTCCAGGAAAAGGGAGAGAATCTGGTCGTAATAGAAGCATCACTCTTCGTCGAGAGAGAATCGCAGAAGGGGATAATCATCGGGAAGGGCGGGCAGATGCTAAAGAAGATCGGAATGGAGGCGAGGAAGGAGATTGAGCGATTCCTTTCCAAAAGCCTCTATCTCGACCTTTCCGTTAAAGTGAAGCGGAATTGGCGAGATGACGACTCTCTCCTTAGAAAGATCGGCCTCAGATAGGCAAAAGCTCATCTTTCCCTTCTGCTGAATTAAATAATTCCCCTATTTGAAATAGTCTGGGTGGCGCTTTAAACGGAAGACTGCTTCTGCTATAATTTTTCGATTAAAATATGCCCAATCATTATGCTGCTTAAGCGAAGTGATGCATTTGTTCTAAAATCAATGAAGTATGGCGAAAGCGATAGAATAGTAACCTTCTATTCAAGGAATTTCGGCAAGATCACAGGGATCGCCAGAGGGGCGGCGAAAAGCCGAAGGAGATTCGGCGGACTTCTCGAGCCTCTTACGGAGGTTGCCGTGACTTACATGGAAAAGGAAGGGAAAGAGCTCAGTCGCATTGACTCCTGCGATCTGGTGACTTCTCACGTCCAGGTGCAGGAAGATATCAAGGTATATTACGCTTTTGCATACATGGCTGAGATGATTGACCAGTTCTCAACCTGCAGCGAGGAAGACGAGAGATTCTATCGCCTGATAAAGTCAGTCATTGAAGCCATCGAAGGTGGAATCGACCTGGCCATATGCATCCGATATTTCGAGATATGGACACTGAAGCTGCAGGGGATACTTCCAGGAATCAGGGATTGTTCTTCCTGTGGCAGAGAGATAATCAAGGCTGGAGGAGAGTTTTCCCCCACAAGCTGCGACATCTTGTGCTTTTCATGTGGAAAGAGTCTGGACGAGAAGAAGATCAGTATGAAAGCAGAAACACTTGAATTCATCTCCCAGGTCTCAAAGAAGAGGGTAGAAGATCTGAATCAACAGGCCCTTCTCAAAAAGGAATTCGATTCGCGGCTCGAAGAGTTTCTTCATACCCTCTTCATGAATTTTTCAGAGAAACAATTTAAATCTTACAGGTATTTCAAGGAATGTCTAAGAGAACTCAAGGAATAACGTTTCAGCAGATGATCCTTGTGCTTCAGAGATTCTGGGACCTGAAAGGAGCCATCATACTGCAACCTTATGACATCGAGATCGGAGCGGGAACGATGCATCCGGACACCTTCTTCCGCGTCCTCGGTCCTGAGCCCTGGAGGGTTGCCTACATGCAGCCTTCAAGAAGGCCAAGGGATGGGCGGTACTCCAACAACCCGTTCCGTGTTTACAAGCATTACCAGTTCCAGGTTATCCTAAAGCCTTCTCCCCAGGATGTACAGCAGCTCTTTCTTGACTCACTCTGTGAAATGGGGATCAAGATCGAAGATCACGACATCCTGTTCGAAGAGGATAATTGGGAAGCACCCACTCTCGGAGCGGCTGGTGTTGGCTGGCAGGTCATGCTCGATGGGATGGAGATCACCCAGTTCACATACTTCCAGCAGGCAGGCGGGTTCGAACTTTTTCCGATATCTGCAGAAATCACCTATGGACTCGAGAGGATCTGCATGTTTATCAATGAAATTGACAACGTCTTCGACATCCCATGGAGCGAATCTGTAAAGTACGGCGAGATCCGCAAGATGGAGGAGTACGAGATGTCAGTATATTCCTTCAAGAAAGCCGACATCAAACTGCATCAGAACCTTTTCAGATTCCACGAAGCGGAAGCGGAAAAGCTTCTTCAGGAAAAGCTCTACATCCCCGCCTACGAGCAATGCCTGAAGTGCTCTCATATCTTCAACGTCCTCGATTCGAGAGGGGCATTGAGTGTTACGGAAAGGGCTTTCAGCATCCAGAGAGTGAGAAGGATTGCCTGTCGATGCGCAGAGATTTTCCTGGAGAAAAGAGGGGAGCTTGGACACCCACTTCTGAAAACTGCCAATAGAAAGAGGATAAGAGATGAAAAATGGTAAGGATAAAAGAGCGGAAAAAAAGACAAGGGCAGGAGAGAAGAATGAGTAAAGATTTCGTTCTGGAGCTCGGCTGTGAAGAAATACCTGCGCAGATGCTCCCCGATGCCATCAACGACATGGAAAAACTCTTAGAAGCCTTGCTGGCTGAATCCAATCTGAAGTATGAAGCCATTCGTATATTCGCCACTCCGAGACGTCTTGCTGCCATCATCATAAATCTCGATGAACGCCAGCCCAACAGCGAGATAACAATCATCGGTCCGCCGAAGGATGTCGCTTTCCTGCCTGATGGGAATCCGGGAAAAGCCGCTCTGGGATTTGCAAAGGCACAGAATATCGACGTTAAGAAGCTAGAATGTACGGAAAGAAACGGGAGGCAGTTCCTTACCGCGACGAGAACTAAAAAGGGCAAGAAAGCGGTTGAAATACTTCCGGAACTTTTCCAGAGACTCTTCTTAAGTCTCAGTTTTCCGAAGATGATGAGATGGGGTGACGGAATGTTCCGGTTCGTCCGCCCGGTGCATTCGCTTCTGGCGCTTTATGGGAAACAGAGGGTGAACATGAAACTCTTCGGTATTAAGAGCTCCCGATACAGCTTCGGACACAGGGTCTTAGGGGAAAGAAAGATCGAAGTGGAATCCCCGGGACATTACCTTAAGGCTCTAGAAAGAAAGATGGTCATAGCCGACCATTCGAAGAGAAAGAGACTCATCCATGAAATGCTCTTAAAAGAAGCTTCTCGGATCGGTGATGAGCTCAAGCTGGATGAGGCGCTGGAAGACGAGGTTGCCCACATGGTCGAGTACCCGTTCGTCGCATCCGGCCAATTTTCGAAACATTTCCTGGAACTCCCTGAGGAAATCATCGTCACAACCCTGAGGCATCATCAGAAATGCTTCTCTCTCAAGAGGGAAGGAAAGATCACGAATGCCTTCCTCGCCGTTGTAAACAACAAGAAGGAAAAAGCAAAGAACATCCTGAAAAGGATGGAAGGGATCGTGGAAGGAAGACTGAGGGATGCAGAGTTTTACTGGAACGAGGACAGGAAGGTACCTCTGGAATCGAGACTGCAGCTGTTGAAGGGGATCCAGTTCCATGAGAAGCTTGGTAGCTATCATGAGAAGGTAAAAAGAATGGCGCATCTCGCAACTGTCATCTATGATCTTGCTGCTCATTGCCTGTCCAGTGAGGAGAGCGATTCTAAAAAAGAGAAGGATGTTCTTATCTGTTATAAGGACCCAAGCATTGAGAAGGCGGCGCTTCTTTCAAAAGTCGACCTCACGACTGAAATGGTTAAAGATTTCCCCGAACTTCAGGGGATCATGGGAGGGATATATGCCTCGGTAGAAGGGTTGCCCGGCAACGTCTCGAAAGCCATCTACGAGCACTATCTGCCAATGTCCATAACTGATAAGAGCCCATCAAGCTTGCTTGGAGCCGCTCTTTCAATTTCTGACAAGATGGACACAATAATCGGCTGTTTCGGGATCGGCCTGATCCCATCGGGTTCAAAGGACCCATTTGCCCTGAGGAGATCCGCTCAAGGAATCCTGAAGGTCTGCACCGACAGGAAGCTTCACATCCCCTTCGACAGACTTATCGAAGAAGGGATCAGAAGCTACGGAGATCTCTCCATAAAGCTTGATGAAGACGGACTGTCATCGAAAGTTATGGAGTACTTCAAGGAGAGGATGAAGTTCTTTTTTGAATCTGAAGGGAATGCTTACGATACTGTAAACGCCGCACTGGCATCCGGCTGCAACGACCCCTATGATGTGCAGTTGAGGGTTGGGGCCTTGACGAGAATGCGCAGTCATAAAGATTTCGAGAGCATTGCCATATCCCACAAACGAATCAGGAACATCATCTCCGACCAGGAGAAGGGGAAGATAGATGGAAAACTCTTGAGGGATGCAGATGAGATAGAGCTTTATAAAAGCTACCGTTCCGTCCTGGAGAAGGTTGAGCGGTTCGCAGAAGATAAAAAGTATCTGGAAGCACTCCATGAGATCGCTACGCTCCGGGGAAGTGTGGATAGCTTTTTCGATCATGTCCTCGTCATGACCGAGGATACGGACATCAGGAGGAACAGACTCTCGCTACTCTATTCTCTTTCAGATCTCTTCATGAAGATAGCCGATTTCTCAGTGATCGTCGTTTCAGGTGTATAGTCAATCAGGAGATTACAGAAGATGAAGAAATTCTGTTACTTTTTCGGTGGAGGTTCTGCCGAGGGAAATGCAGGGATGAAGGATATCCTCGGAGGCAAGGGAGCAAACATAGCGGAAATGACCAATCTTGGCATCCCTGTTCCGCCAGGTTTTACCATAAGCTCGGAGGCATGCAGGCATTATTTCCAGAATAACGGAAGACTCCCCGATGGTCTTGAGGAGGAAGTCAGGAAGAATACGGCAAGGATAGAAAAGCTTCAGGGGTTGAGATTCGGAGATGAGTTAAAACCGCTTATCGTTTCGATACGGTCAGGGTCGAAGTTCTCCATGCCAGGAATGATGGATACAGTCCTCAATCTCGGTCTCAACGAAAAGACCGTCCGAGGTCTGGCAAAGCTGACCGGCAACGAACGTTTTGCTTACGATTGCTATCGCAGATTCATCCAGATGTACGGAGAGGTCGTTCTTGGTATCCACAAGGAGAAATTCAGCAAAATCCTCCAGGAAGCCAAGGATAAGAGAGGCATCATCAACGATTTTAATCTGACCGCGGATGATTGGAAGAACATTGTGAAACTCTACATCGCCGAGATCGCAAAGAGCCGTGAGTTTCCGGACAAGCCTAACGATCAACTCTGGGGAGCCATCGTGGCTGTATTCGAGTCGTGGAACAATCCGAGGGCAAAGTTCTACCGGAAGATCCATGGGATATCCGACCACTGGGGAACAGCCGTCAACGTCCAGGTCATGGTCTTTGGGAACATGGGGAACAACAGTGCTACCGGTGTTGCATTCACGAGAGACCCGGCTACAGGAGAGGAGCGATTCTTCGGCGAATATCTGAAGAATGCGCAAGGTGAGGATGTCGTTGCCGGAATAAGAACACCCCAGCCTCTGGCAAAAGAAAAGGATTCGAATCTGATCTCCCTCGAGGAGGAGATGCCGGAGATATACGCTGACCTTCTCAAAATCTATCGCCGGCTCGAGGATCATTACAGGGATATGCAGGACATCGAATTCACGATCCAGGAGGGAAAGCTCTTCATCCTTCAGACGAGAACTGGAAAGAGAACCGGTTTCGCATCCGTGAGGATCGCCGTGGACATGGTCCGCAAGGGTTTAATCACCGAAGAAGAGGCAGTACTTAGAGTTGAGCCTGACCAGATCATCCATCTTCTGGCACCGGTTTTTAAGCCCGAAGAAAAAGAGGCAGCGATCAAGGGCGGGAGGGCTCTTGGAAAAGGCCTGAATGCTGGCCCCGGCGCCTCATCCGGAAGAGTGGCTCTTTCTGCTGAGAAAGTAATCGAGATGTCAAGAGACGGTGATTCTGTCATTCTGGTCAGAGTCGAAACGTCGCCTGAAGATATCGCGGGGATGAAGAATGCGAAAGGGATACTGACTGCCCGCGGCGGGATGACCTCTCACGCAGCCGTCGTTGCAAGAGGGATGGGAAAGAGCTGTGTAGTCGGCTGCGGAAAGATGGTTGTCGATTACGAGAATAGAAAGATAAGATTCGACAACATCATCCTGAAAGAGGGGGATTACATCTCGATTGATGGGATGACCGGAGAGGTGATACAGGGCGAGCTTTCAACAATCCCTTCTGAAATCATGAGAGTCCTCGTCGAAAAGTCAATACGGCCTGAGGAGTCCGACATCTACCAGCATTTTGCTCTTCTCATGTCATGGGCCGATCGGAGAAGAAAGCTCGGAGTAAGAGCAAACGCCGATACGCCATTCGACGCCAAGATCGCAAGGAGCTTTGGAGCAGAAGGAATTGGACTGGCCAGGACGGAGCATATGTTCTTCGGAAAAGACAGGATCCTGGCGGTTCGGGAGATGATCCTTTCGGACACGAAAGAAGAGAGAGAAAGAGCATTGGGCAAGATTCTCCCGATGCAGCGGGACGATTTCAAGGAGATCTTCAGGGAGATGAATGGCCTGCCTGTCACAATCAGGCTTCTAGATCCGCCCCTCCATGAGTTCTTGCCCCACGAGGAATCGCAGATAGAAGAGGTCGCCAGCGAGATGGAAGTAGCCGTAGAGAAGTTGAGGGAAAAGGTTCACTCACTGCATGAAATGAACCCGATGCTCGGACACAGGGGATGCCGTCTCGGCATTACTTTTCCAGAGATATATCGGATGCAAGTCAGAGCCATCATCGAGGCAGCATGCCTCACAGCCACGGAAGGGGTCAACGTCATTCCTGAGATCATGATCCCTCTGGTCGGAATTACCTCCGAGTTCAAGATGCTGCGCGAGCTCATCGATGACGTTGCGCGGGAGACCATGCGGAGAGAAGGAAAGAAGATTGAATACCGTGTCGGCACCATGATGGAGATCCCGAGAGCCTGCCTAGTCGCCTCGGAGATCGGAGAGGAAGCCGACTTCTTCTCCTTCGGGACTAACGACCTTACGCAGATGACCTTCGGGTTCAGCAGGGATGATGCCGGGGTTTTCCTTCCTGAATTCGTGGAGCTGAGCATCCTGAAGAAGGACCCCTTCCAGCACATAGACACGGAGGGAGTCGGGAGACTTGTCAGAATAGGCGCGGAAGAAGGGAGGAAGCAGAAGCCTTCACTGAAGATCGGAGTATGCGGCGAGCATGGAGGTGATCCCGATTCAATACATTTCTTCCATTTTGCTGGCCTTGACTACGTGAGCTGCTCGCCCTATCGTGTTCCCGTGGCGAGACTTGCTGCTGCTCATGCTGCCCTTAAAGGAGAGTATCCGGAAGAAAAAGACTGATTTTCAAACACTATTTGCTCTGAATTGCATTCATTAATTTTGAAATTTGATGATAATGGTTCACGGCAGGTTGCGATGAATATCCTCATACTATCCAGAAAGAAGCAACTCTATTCGACGAAGAGATTGATAGAAGTGGCACAGAGGAAGGGGCATAACGTAAAGATGCACGATCCTCTGAACCTTCTCCTCATACTCGGGAAGAAAAACCCAACCATCCATCTCAAGAGCGGCTTCAGGAGGATCCGCGATATCGATGTCGTGCTGCCAAGGATAGGTGCCTCCATCACAGACTATGGCCTTGCGGTTGTCAACCAATTCAGCATGATGGGGATCCCAACCGTCAACAAGTCACAGCCCATAGCACGATCGCGAGACAAGTTCCGATGTCTCCAGCTACTGTCGCGTTACGATATCGATATCCCGAAAACTGTTATGGTGAAAACCCCGGAGCAGATCAGAAAAGGAATCGCTATGGTGGGAGGGCCTCCCGTTATCTTAAAACTCCTCAAAGGGACTCAGGGGATCGGGGTCATGCTCGCCAACGATGTCGGATCGGTGGAATCGGTAATTAGCGCCATCTGGAGCCTTGGTCAGAACATTATGATCCAGGAGTTCGTCGGAGAATCCAAGGGGAAGGATATCCGGGTCCTAGTCGTTGGTGGCAGGATAATCGCAGCCATGAGAAGAGAAGCTCAAATGGACGAGTTTCGCTCCAATATACACCGTGGAGGCTCAGGCAAGGCTGTCAGCCTTAGTGATGAATATGCGAGGGTTGCAATAGAAGCAACCAAGGTAATCGGTCTCGAGATTGCAGGCGTCGATATGCTCGAATCACGGATCGGTCCCAAGGTCGTGGAGATCAACTCCTCCGTGGGCTTCGAGGGACTTGAAAAGGCGACTGGTGTCGATATCGCTGAAGTCATCATCGATTACACAGTGATGTATGCTGAGAAGAGTAGAATGGCAAGATGAGATTGTCCTTCTTCAGGTTGAAAACCGGGAAATCGCAATATTGACTAGTATTAATATATATGCTATTTTTTATGAAATTTATAATTCATCGATAGGTTAAGGATGCTGAAAGCTGCTGTAAGGGGAAGTAAGATGAAAAAATCAAAACTCGAGTATTTTAAGAAAAAGCTCCTTAAGAAACACAAGGAAATCACCGAAAAATATGCCAAGAATAAGGGAAACAGCAAGGAAGACGTAAGGGACGGGACGGAAGATTACATCGATTATGCAGTGAATTCTTATGCTAAAGAGTTTCTTCTTTCCTTGACCGAGATGGACCGCAAGCAGCTTGTTCTCATAGAGGAAGCGCTGAGACGAATCAAGAGTGGGGTGTTTGGCAAATGCCAGCAGTGTTCTCAAGAGATCAGCTCCAAGAGGTTGGAAGTGGCTCCCTGGGCAAGGCACTGCATCCGATGTCAGGAGCTTGAGGAACAGGGAATCCTGCCACATTATAGTTTCAGAAGAGAGGAAGAGTTCGAACTGGAAGATTCGTTAGAGCATGAAGAATTTGAGGGAGAGGAGAGAGAAGGGTTTGAAGAAAATTATAGAAAAGGTTCCGCCTACAAGAAGCGCACGACAAAAAATTATTCTATGGAGAATCTGAACTCCTCTGAGGATGAAGAGGAATGAAAAAGATTGGCCCCGGTTCCAATTTCATCCCATACTGATCATCGCCCACCCCGCTTGAAAACTCAGATCGCTTTATGACAACAACAGAATTCCCAAGCGTCTCTCTCGGACAAGGCTTATCGGTGGATGCTGACCGGACATCCCTGGATCTACAGGGATGATCTAATCTCCACAGAAGGGTGCTGTGATGGGGATATCGTAGATATCACCTATCAGGGGCATCTATACTGGAGAAGGTTCTACAGTGCGAAGTCAAAGATCGGGATTCGCATAATCACAAGACAGAACATTCCTGGCAGCTCTGCGGAGAGCTATTATTAAAATGCTTCATCGTCCATGTGGTATAATTTAAAAAAATAGGCTTCTCAGAGAAGAGTAATAAAGCTTTAAAATGGTTAGCTTTGGTTTCTGACGCCAAAGAAGAAAAGATTGATAAGGAGAACCACCATGGCCAGCGTCCACATCGAGGAGTGGATTTCAAGGATTCTTGATATTGCCATCGCCGACGAGAAAGGCGCGCAGGAAAAATACAAGTTCCTCGCCCTTTACGCGAAGAGGAAGGAGATCAGGGAGCTTTTTATCAAACTTTATCAGGAAGAAAAGCATCATGAAAATACGCTGAGACATATGCAAGAAGATTTCAAGAAGAACAGGAGAACCTGGAAGACGAAGAAAGGACGATAGATTAACTGGAGATAACAATGAAATTCCGGCTTGAAAGGGATTACCTTGGGGCAAAGAAGATCCCTGCTCCCGCATACTATGGAGTTCAATCTCAGCGAGCCCACGATAACTTTCCAATCTGTGACCTCAAGCTTCCGCCAATCTTCACGACATCATACGCTCTCATCAAGAAGGCGGCCACCGAGACCAACAGGGAACTCGACCTTCTAGATCATCGAAAAGCCGCCGCGATCATACGCGCCTGCAACGAGATGATTTCGGGCCGTTTCAAGGAAGAGATTATAGTGGGCGCCTTCCAGGCTGGAGCCGGCACATCGCAGAACATGAATGTCAACGAAGTCATTGCCAATCGCGCAATCGAGA
>JBFMGF010000059.1 GCA_040752675.1 Acidobacteriota bacterium | reverse complement strand
AAAGATGTTAACAGCATGTTCTGGCATTCTATAATACCGACGCCTCCATCGAAATCATCTGAAACGAGATAACTATTAGAAAACAAAGACAAAAAGAGCCTTTTAAAAGGAATGAAATTTCTCATTGCCTGTTAGCCTTTTCTGAGTATAAATATAAGAGTAAATTATTGATCGAAAGAGGAGTTGCTCATAGAGAGCTAGTAGTGATCCTCATGTGAAATATTACACTTTTTGGAAAGAAAAAGATTTTTAGAAGGAGTTTTTTACTTTCAACTTAAGCTAATTCTATTATGGGAGGCGGGTTATGAAAAAATCCCTTGTACCTTGTTTGCTTTCATTTTTGATCATGTTTGCAGCAGGATCGATATTGGCCGACGTCCTGCCGAAGGATTACAGGATGGAGCCAGTTATGAGAGGGCTCACAAGGCCTTCGGCCATGGCTCTCGCACCTGATGGAAGGATATTCTATCTTGAGAGGACAACGGGGAACGTCAGGGTAATCAGGAACGGGAAGCTTCTCTCCAACAACTACATACACGTCGATGTTTCCACGACAGCGGAAGAAGGGCTTCTTGGAATTGTACTGCATCCTGATTTCCAGAAAAACGGTTACCTCTATATCTATTACACGCAGCTTTCTCCCAAGACAAACCGGATCGTCAGATATGTTGATCAGGGATCGAATGGGAGCAGCGCAACGGTGATTCTCGATAATATCGGTTCAGCCGCAGGAGGAAACAACAACGGCGGTGGACTAGTCTTCGGAAACGATGGGAAGCTCTACGCCACCGTCGGGGACATGGAAAGCAGCGGTGATGCGCAGTTACTCTCATCCCTGAAAGGAAAAGTCCTGAGGATGAATGATGATGGAACGGCTCCTGCTGATAACCCCTATCCAGGTGAACCATATCCTTATTCTTTAATCTATTCCATCGGATTCAGGAATCCTACGGATATCGCCATGAACAAGAATGTCGGCACGATCTATGATACTGATGCCTACGATGGAACGACACAGTGCGATGAGACCAACGTTGTCAAATCAGGGACCAACTATGGCTGGGATGTCGAATTCTGTCAGGGCTCTTCCTATGAACCGGCACTTCATTCTCTCGATCCCATGAACATCTCGGGGTTGTCTCCTTACCTGGGTTCAAAATACCCTGGATTTGAGAACAATCTATTCATTGCAGGAGAGACGGATGGGAAGATCGTCAGAGACGTTCTCTCCGGCTCCGCTTACGATACATTCTCATCCACGGCCAGTTTCTATGACTCTCCTTCGGGAACGGAATGCCCGATCGTCGTAAAGGACCTCACCGATGGCAGGGATAGCTGGCTGTATGCTGTTTCCGATGATTCCACCTCCTCAAGGGCCGGAATCTACCGGGTCATCCGCGACCAGTATGGTTATACCAATGCAAAGCCAAGAGAAGTTTCAAATACCCCTTATCTAAACATGACACTGGCAAAGGATGGTTCGGGCCTGAGGCTCTGGTGGGAAGACCTTAAGAAAGACGTCTGGACATGCTCTGATGCCAATAAAGATGGAAACTGCGACGCTGCTGGTTCTAAGACGAAAAGATATACGATATGGCAGGGAACTCTGAACTCTCCTTTCTCCTACACTCATACAAAGCTGGCGGAGACGGAGGGTGATGGAACCTCCCAGAACGATGCGCTCCGCTCGTATGGAATCGGCTCTATGCCTTCAGGAAACGTTTACTATCTCGTTTCTGGAAGAGGAGCGAACCTGGAAGGAACGGCAGGTTATAAAACAGGGGGAGCCGAAAGACCGGGTTACAGCTCAACAGAATCCGAGATCTGCAACGCCATCGGCTGGGGTGAAACATTAGGGAAATGCACGAATGACTGGGCTCACACGTATCCTGACCAAGATGGCAACATGCGCTCCATTCATGAATTCCGTGGCAAAGCCGTTTTCATCACCATGATGCAATACGGGTGAGCCCCATGCGATTCGGAGGCCAGTGTGGCTAATAAGCTCTACGATGATTTTCGCGAAAGAGGTTTTGAGATCATCCATGTCGTTATCGATGATGGTCCAGATGCTGATACCGTCGTCGATTGGGAGGATGCTAACTATTGGGCCTACGAGAAGGATTTCGATGGAACCGGGAGTTATACACCACCACTTAAATTCACTGTCGTTGCCGATACGGATGGCGGCCTGTGGGACATGTACACCGATCCCTTCCCCTTATGCCAGGTTACTCCTCAAGGGCAGATCATCGATCAGGGACTCGTCACAACCTATGACCCATGTGTCAATCCGTGTCTTACAGGGTGCGGATACAGCGATTCTGAAGTTCGCGACCATCTTAACGCCATTCTCCCAGCTAAGTGGTGTGGAGAGGCAACTCCTTGAACTATCCATGTTAGATGCGTAAGGGGAGCAGTTCCATCTGCTCCCTTTTTTTGTCTCCAAATCGATGCTATATTAAAGCCTAATTTTTTGGCAATATCGAGTATTAATAATAATCATTTTGGGGTGTTAGAAATATGAAGAAAAATCTATTATCTCTTCCCATCCTGAGTATTATCGTTGTCTTTGCATTAATCCCGGCTTTTGCGGATGATCCCCGGCCGTTAGAATCCGATGGCAAGGAAAGTAAGGAACAACCGGCAACTGAGGAGAACCAGGAACAGAACGAGCGGAAACCCGCGGAAAACCTGATGGCGATTCTTTCCGGAGAAAGCGGGGTGCGTGTAGCGCAGATGTGTACTAACTGCAACGTCGCCAACGTGACGATGTGCGGTCAAACCGGAGACAGGGTTCAGGTATGGAAGGATGGTATGCCGGTGATGGGTGGATTGGGTGCCATCTACATCCTTTCCGTCATCCCGCCAGTTGGTGTCGATCGGACCGAAGTGAACCGCGGAGCGGGTTCTGCTCTCACCGGTAGTGAGGCTGCTATCGGTGCTCTAGAGATCACTACGAAAGCATCGAGCCCGGACCCGATGCTTTACTATGAAGCCAATCTGGGAAGCTTCGACGGCTCGACCCAGAAAATCTTCGCCTCTGGAACGCTGGGGAAATGGGGTGGTGAATTGACATTCACCCACAGCCAGTCCGATGGGATCGACGCCAACGGCGATAAGGTTTTTGATCTCGGGGCGTTCAGGCGCTTCACCTATGATGCGAGTGTGACTTTTGACATTACTAAGAATATGGATGTGCGCTTCACTGCTCTCTACTACAATGAAGAGCAGAGAGAGAACAAGGGAGGGTACAGCGGAGCTTCCTTCCCGATCGACCTCGGTCATTTTCACAAGGAGGATGTGGACATCCGGAGGTCCGAGTTTTTGCTCGGATGGGATTACACAACCTCTAACCTTATGAGATTTTCGTTCAGAACTCTATATTCCAACCGCAACCAGAACACTACAGACGACGATGCTTACACTCAGCAGCCTTACATGGAAGTGGACGAAACTACCCGGCTTGCAGAGCTTCGCTTCGATACTCCTCTCTTCACGAAGCATCTACTCATGGCGGGGCTGACATACAGGAATTTTGACGTAGACGGTATATCATATAAACTGGATCCTCCCTTCTTCCTGCCACAGGAGGCGCACGATTTTATTCATCAGAGAGGCGCGTTTGCGCAGATGACGCTGTCTCTCCCGGCACGGATGGAGTTAACGGCAGGTACACGATACGATGATTACGAGCTTTATGGTTCCCGATTCTCACCGCGCATGAAACTGACCTGGAAAGCGACTTCCAAATTCTCAGTTGCATTCTCGGCGGGGGGTGCTTTCCTTGCGCCACGCCCCATCTTCGAGAGGGTATGCTGCGGCGCGCGAATACAGAGCAGTTACTATACGAAACCTGAGATCTCCCGCAACATGCTCCTCGACCTGAACTATCTTCCTATGCCCTGGATCAACCTAAGAGGAACGTTCTTCAGGAATGACTTTAAAGACTACCTGCAAAGGCTGGCGGTATTTGCGAATTCCAACTACATTCCGAACTATGCCCTGGTTAACTTTCCGGATGTCTACATACAGGGGGGAGAGATCGGAATGGACATCCGTCCAATGGAAAGGTTCACAATCAGTGCAAGCTACACGAAGCTAAAAGCAACGAGCGGTCGCGACACACAGACATACTTCACCATGGAGATTCCAGGCCAAGAGGAACCGTTCCGGTTTCCACTAACTCTGCTGCCTGCCGGCAAGATGCCCCTCCAGGCAGAAAACTCCGGAAGCGCCACCATAAAGTGGGATGACTCGCAGCGAAACTTCCAGGTAATGGCTCAAGCACAGTACACAGGTTCATTGCTCATCCAAGAATTGCCTGCATTCGGAGTCGTGAAAGACTTCAAAGAGACGCCGGATTTCTGGGTTTATAATTTCAGGGTCCAGCACAGAATTTATAAGCATCTTTCAGGATATGCCGGAGTGGACAACATCACCGATGAGTACCAGAACTGGCTCGATGACCCGAGATATGAGTTCAACTGGGGTCCACTGCGCGGTCGATACATTTATGCTGGCATCCTGCTGGATTTGTAGATAATAAAGCCAGGTAACCATGAACAAAAAAAGAAATAGGCTATTCCCGGCAACAATTCTTCTCAGCATTTTCTCGATTGCTTTTGCATCTGGAATCTATGAAGCCTGCCTCGCAATGGCTAATGAAGCGAGGGCTTCCAATGAGATTCTCTGGCTTGAAGATTTCGGCAAGACGCTTGATGCTGCAAAAAAGGATAATCGTCTGATGATGGTTGCTTTTTACACCTCCTGGTGCGTCTTCTGCAAAAAGCTTGACAGAGAGGTCTTTACCGATCCGCGAGTAGTCGAACTCTCGAAAGAGATCGTCTGCGCCAAGCTTGATGCCGAGATCCAGAGAGTGGCGGCCACGCGCTATCGACCCGCCGGCTTTCCTACCATCATCTTTGCGATCCCGGACGGGACAGAGGTTTTCCGGATAAGTGGTTACCGCACACCCGATGAATTTTACTCCGTAATGAAGATTTTCAAGGAGAAAGGATTCGAGATCAGCCAGTGGCACGACATCATCAAGAAGAATCCGAAAGAAACTTTCGCTCTAAAATCTCTCGGAAGAATCTATCTCGACCTGGGGTTGAGCGGCGAGGCGGTCCAGTACCTCAACAATGCCAAGAAATCGCTCACCGAAGTGGCAAAGGATGCCACCAAAAAGGCAACGCCGACAGGAAGTTCGGATGAAATGGCTACTAACGAAGCACCTTTGAACATAGAGGCCGAGAGAAATAGCATCTCTTTTTTTCTCGGTCGAGCCTACCTCGGAGCTGGCGAGCATAAGAAGGCCCTAAAGATATTCCAGGGGTTGATCGACGACAATCCGGAAAGCCTGGAGCTTCCCGATTACTATCTGGAACTCGGAAGAGTCTATCTCTTCTGGGGAAAAAAAGACAAGGCAAAAGAGATCTTCGCTTCCCTCACGAAACAATACCCTGACAGCATCGCTGCTAAGAAAGTAGCGGGCCTTTTCAATCACCCTTGACCATAATCATGCAATCAATATAATAATAGGTAATTTTTCTGATTCAGATGCTGGGGAGTCGTCCAACGGTAGGACATGCGGCTCTGGACCGTAGAATTGGGGTTCGAATCCCTGCTCCCCAGCCACTTTTAACCTGATGATAACATCTTTCGATTCCACTTGTTTAATATTCTTACTGTTCTCTTCCCTTAGTATTGTGCAGTAACTCTGTTCCTTGCCTGATGCAACGCTTCAGTTATCGACTGCTTGACATCTTTTTTTATGGGCTGCTATTATTTTTCACGGTGTCTTTGAGATAATATCTGATCAGAAACCCTGAAGAAATGGCTAGGCCGAGGAAAAAATCGCGATCCCCTATCTTGAAACGCATGCCTGACATTGAATTGAATTTGAGTCCACAAGCCCTTATTGAGCTTGAAGCGCTGGGACTTTATGACCGAACATCGATCGGATTCCATAAAATTAAAGGAGTGCAACTTCAACGGAAAGGAAGAAATAGAAGATCTTTCATTGATGGACTCGATCTTGTGAAGAGACGTACCCTGATATTCAAGCGCGCCATCTCTGCACCAGATGTGATCAATGAGGCTTATGATTATCCAGATCCTTCATCATTCAGCCGTGGAATGCGGGTGGAATTGCCCGGAGTGACGATGCTATTCCTCTCCGGCACGGCGAGTGTTGACGATAAGGGGAGGACGATTCATCCGGGCGATTTCCCAGCCCAGTGCCTGCGCACCTTTCGAAATCTGACTGCTCTGCTTGCATCAGAAGGTGCGAGCTGGCATGACGTTGTCCGAACTACCTGTTACCTGAAAGACATCAAGCTCTATTACGGCACATTCAACAGAGTCAGGACGATGTTCATGAAGACAATCGGACTGGACCCCCTTCCAGCAAGCACTGGCGTCGAGGCAAAACTATGCCGCCCCGATCTCCTCGTGGAGATAGAGGCGATCGCCATGATACCAAGAGGAAACAATAAAAGAGCGAAGAGGAATAAGTGATGAATGAAGGCTTGCCGGAGCTCAACATCCTGAGGAAGAACTGGCCGGAATATGCCGACTCTTCAGCGATGCACAAGGTAAAAGTCCGTGACATTACTATTGGGGGCCCACGCCGGGTTATCATAGCCGGGCCGTGCGCCGTCGAATCGCTCGAACAGACGCTCACAGTCGCTACAATCGCGAAGAAAGCCGGTGCTCATCTGCTTCGAGGCGGAGCTTACAAGCCCCGGACCAATCCTCATTCCTTTCAGGGCCTCGGGTTGGAAGGTCTTAAGATTCTCGACGAAGTCCGCCGCCAGACCGGCCTGGGCTTCGTCACCGAGGTTCTGGATCCGCGCCTCGTGGAGCAGGTAGCCTCTTATGCCGACATGCTACAGATCGGCTCACGTTCCATGCAAAACTTCCCCCTCCTGACCGAAGTCGGGCGCGGTTCAAGGCCCGTGCTGCTGAAGAGGGGCTGGAGTGCCACGATCGAGGAATGGCTCTGTGCCGCGGAATACATCGCAAAAGAAGGAAACAGGAACGTTGTCCTCTGCGAGAGAGGCATCCGCACATCATGCCATTGGAGTTATGCAAACTATCTTCTCGATCTTAACGTCATCGAACCACTTCGCAAGGCTACTCCCCTTCCGGTCATTGTTGATCCATCTCATGCCGCGGGTGATTGGAACCTGGTCGCCTCATTGAGCCGGGCAGCAATTTCAGCCGGAGCCGATGGTCTGCTCATTGAAGTGGTGGATTCAGAAGAACGCCGGGCAGAACTCAAATCCGACCGGGGACAGGGTGTCCCACCGGAAGTCTTCATAAAAATAGTTGATGACATCCGAAAGATTGAGAATTGAAAGACTGAGGCGAAATGATGAGTAGAAAAAGAAATAGCTATTTCTTTGCATGCCCTGCCATTATGAGCTGCATTGCCGTGGCCTTTTTGACGATGGCTTCCTTGAACAGTCAGGAAACCGGGAGCAAAGCGACTCCGCGGCGTAGCGATGTAATCCTGCTGGAAGGGAAGGTATTACTTGCAGACGGAGCACCGTTGAGATCCACAGCAGACGACGAGCAACAGAAGTTGATCAGAGGACTCATCCAGGCAGTGGCTGAATTGCGTGACGCCGCCGTGGTAACGATCGACTACCCGATGGATGTCTCGATCTTCCCGCCGGAGATAATCGCTCCGACGTTCCTCTGGCACGATGCGTCTCCAAAGGTCGACCGCTGGCTTGTCGATATTGCAATTAGCACTGGAAAAGAGACAGGAGAATCTCACATCTACGTACTGGTTCTCGCCATGGCACCGCCAAAGGGAGAGATCGACCAGAGCTGCATCGCAGTCACCAACGAAATTTATAAGCCGACTCCTTACCAGGCATCCGCCAGGGCATGGAAGCCCGGAGAAGACCTCTGGAATACAATAAAACACAACTCCGTGGAGAAGCCTGCAACAATCACTTTTTACGGTTATCAAAGCAGCGATGCACGAATCCTCTCACGCGGTAAGATGGTTTTAAGCACGTCAAGAGATCCAGTCGGTGCGCCGATCTTCTACCGTGATGTGCCGCTCATGCCCTCGAAGGGGAAAGATGGCGTAATCAAGCCGCTGGATCAGACTGCATTGCCGCTGATCGCCTGGCGACTGAAGGACATCTCTCGCCCCGATAGTCGCGTTCTTCTGAAAGACATGCCAACATGCGCAAACTGTCATAGTTTCTCCGATCATGGAAAGACGCTGGCGATGGACCTCGATGGCCCTGATGGCGACAAAGGGGCATATGCAATCGTTGACATTGGACCCCAGACTGTGATTCGCGACAGGAATGTTATCACCTGGAATGCATTCGAGGGGAAACCGAAAGACCGCCTGACTCTCGGTTTCCTGGCACGGATCAGCCCCGATGGACGATACGTCATCTCGACCGTCAACGATTCTCTCTATGTAAGAAATTTTACTGACTACAGATTCCTCCAGGTCTTCTATCCGACGCGGGGAATCCTCGCCTACTATTCTCGCGCAACTGGAGAGATCAAATCTCTGCCAGGTGCCGATGACCCGAATTACGTCCACTGCAACCCGGTCTGGACTCCTGACGGCAAGACCATCATCTTTCTTCGAGCGAAGGCCCGTAATTCCTACGATACAAGCAGCCCTGTAGCAATCTATGCCGGTGATCCCAACGAAACGCCTATCTTATTCGACATGTATCGCATTCCGTTCAACGAGGGGCAGGGTGGTCATCCAGAGCCTATCAGGGGAGCATGGAACAACGGCATGAGCAACTCATTTCCCAAGGTCTCCCCGGATGGAAAGTGGATCGTCTTCGTCAAGAGCAAGAATGGCTTGTTGATGCGTCCCGATGGTAAGTTGTGGATCGTGCCGGTAGCAGGCGGAGAAGCGCGTCTGATGCGGTGTAACCTCCCGACGATGAACTCCTGGCACAGCTTTTCCCCCAACGGACGATGGCTCGTCTTTTCCTCAAAGAGCAACACGCCATACACGCAGATGTTTCTGACGCACATCGACGAATCCGGAAACGATAGCCCGCCCATCCTTATCGAAAATAGCACTGCTGCTAACCGGGCCGTTAACATCCCCGAGTTTGTAAACATCTCCTACAATTCATTCCTCAGCATACTGGTGCCTGCGGTCGATCATTACCAGTACTTCCAACGTGGCAACAAGCTGGCGATGGAGAGCCGGCACCGTGAAGCGGTTGCAGAGTTCGAGAAGGCTTTGAAAGGTGAATCGAAAGACTGGAGGATCAACGACTGGAGGATCCACGATAGTCTCAGCAAGGTCTTGCTGCAGCTCGGAGAGACCGACCGCGCCGAGGAGCACATCCGCGAGTCACTTAAATTGAACCCCGACAACGCGGAGATGCATGGCAACCTCGGCTTTATCATGTTTGCAAGAGGTAATCTGGAACAGGCCCGAAAGAACCTGGACGTCGCACTCAAGCTTTCTCCTAAAACCCCCAAGCTCTGGTATGACAGGGCAACGATACGGATGTCCGCCGGGGATTATGGCGGCGGCATCGAGGATTATTCACAGGCCATTCAACTGGATGGTGCATATACCGACGCTTACAACGGTCGTGGCGTAGCGTTGCTTGCACAGGGTGATGCTGCTGGAGCACTGGCTGATTTCAACAAGGCTATCATGCTGGATCCAAAGAATCCGACCCCATGGTATTTCCGGGCGAAGATCCACAAGGATAGAGAAGAATTCTCTGAGGCACTGAACGATTGCGTGAAGGCTAAGGAGGTCTGCCCCCCTGATTCACCTCATCTGAAAGAGATACAGGATCTCCACCGTGAAATTCTTGAACTGCTGCGTAATAAAAAGCAAGCGAGCAGATAAAGATTGCTATTTTTTTCAATTCTTTTGGATTATAATTTTAAAAACTCTCCTGAAAGGAGGTGATAAAATGGCACGCGGGAAGAAGCCAGTCAGAAAGAGAGCCCCCAAAAAGAAAGTAACAAAAAAGAAAATCAAAAGAGCCGCAAAGAAAAAAGTAGCACCGAAGAAGAAGGTCGTGAAAAAAAGAATAGCACCGAAAAAGAAAGCCGTGAAGAAGCCGAAACCGAGGAAGAAAGCGGCGAAGAAACCGGCGCGGAAGCCAAAGAGAGGTCTCCCGGTGAAACCTGTGAGCATGCCCGCAAAACCAGTGGTGGCGCCGCCCATCGAGGAGAAGAGGCCAGCGGAAGAGGCTCCATTCGAAGAGAAAGAGGAAAGTTCTCCTTTTGGTGAAGATTCTGAAGAGTAAAGACTCCGGAGGAGCCGTACCGGCAAAAGCAGCACGGTGCGGCTCTTTTTCTTCTGCTTTTTTCTTTTTTTGCCCTTTCTTCTTATATTCTTAATTATTATTTCTGTCCTCTGTTTTTCCATTCTTGCCCTTCCTTCTCTCACATCTCTATAATATTGATATGAATACAATGATGAAAATCATGAAGAAACTTTTCTATTACACATTAAGATTCATTGGATTCATTATCGGCAAGACGTTCTTTCACCTGAAGGTCGAGGGAAAAGAGCATATTCCGAAGTACGGGCCTTACATCATTGTGGCCAATCATCTGAGCTATCTCGACCCGGTGGCCGTTCATGGAGTGAGCAGGAGGCAACTCAGCTTCTTCATGCTGGCTGAATGGTATTATGACAGAAGGCATAGATGGTTCTATGACATTTTTGGCTGCATTCCCCTGAAGAAAGGAGGAGCCAATCCGGAAGCTTTCGAGCGAGCCATTAAGGTAATAAATCAGGGTGATCCATTCGTGATCTTCCCTGAAGGAGGAGTGAGCCGAACCGGAAAGATAATGACTTGGCAGCCCGGAGTCGGTCTCCTTGCGCTGAGAACCGGAGCTCCCGTTATTCCCGTCATCATCAGGGGGACTTCAGAGGTCCTCCCAGCCGGAAGCTCTGAACTGAAGGTGCATCCGGTGAGCGTCTATGCGGGACCGCCTCTTTCTTTTAATGTGAAGAAAAGGGGAACGACCACGAGGAGCGAGGTCCAGGAGGCAACCCGGAAGATCCGCGATGCTTTCATCGCCCTGGCGAAGGAGAAGGGTCTCTATAATGAAATCGTTGGACCCGAGGTTGAAAAAGAGAAAATCATCGAGGACGAAGAAGACGTTGAAGATTGACATACATGTCCATGTATACGGTCGGGGAGACGGGGGAACGGGTTGTTTCATGAGAGGGAAGTTCTATCAATCTCTGTTGATTCCTTTCCTGAAACTATATCATGGCATCTACGGGAGAGAGTTCCGGGACAATCTCGATGCCATGTACATCGGGATGATCTTCCAAAAGCTTGGAGAATCGCCTTCCATCGAGGGTGCAGTCCTTCTAGCTCATGATCGGATTTACAGACATGACGGAGCGATCGACCCGCGAACTCATCTCTTCACTCCAAACGATTACGTTCTCGCCCTCGTCAGAGACCAGGAAAGATTATTTGAAGAAGTCCTCAAGAAAAATAATATGAAAATCATGACCGAAATGAATAAAAAGAGGGTATTTGCAGGTGTCTCCGTCCATCCCGACAGAAAGGAAGCCATCGACGAAATCCATAGATGCAAGGAGCAAGGGGCCGTTCTCATAAAACTGTTACCGGATTCTCAAAACTTCGATCCGATGAACAAAAAATACAAGGAGTACTATGAAACGCTCCATCGATTGAGCCTTCCCATGCTGGTTCACACAGGAGGAGAGCACATCCTGAGAACGCTGAATAAAGAGTACAGGAACCCTGAGCGGTTGAAACTTCCCCTCGATTGTGGGGTAACGGTCATCGCCGCTCATTGCGGCATGAAGAGCGGGATCGCGGACAGGGATTTTTTCGAGAACTTCTCTTCCATGGTTGGAAGCCACGACCATTTTTACGGAGATACTGCCGCCCTCTTGATACCGACCAGGAGAAGACCTCTGAAGAAGCTGCTGAAGAACGACACTCATTTCAAGAAGCTTGTCCATGGTAGCGATATCCCGGTCCCCTCAATCCCTGCATCGCTGACAGGTATCGTCCCCCTCGAACAGATCAAGAAGATAGCAAGGATCCGGAATCCCTTCGAGCGGGACTATCTGGCGAAAAAAGCCGCCGGATTCCCCGACGACGTCTTCTCGAGAGCCTCGGACATTCTCAATCTCAAAGCAGAGATAAAATAATCAAGGGAGCATGCTTCCGTGTATATCCATGCTCCTTGACAGTGCTACAGGTTCCCATATAATAATCTTCGCTATAAATTTGCGGCGCTATCGTCTAGGGGTCAGGACGGGTGGTTCTCAGCCATCAAACCGGGGTTCGAATCCCCGTAGCGCTGCCAAATCTTTTTAAAGCCTTGCTGCATTTCATATTGCCTTTCATAATCTGTGATCGAATTGGGACACAGTGGCTCACGACTTTTTCTACGCTCAGCGTCTCTCATCTGATAAAATAATCGCGATGAGCAAGAGAAGATACGAATACAGTGATGTTGCAGGATGGTCCTTCTCCCGCTATGACACATTCCGAACCTGCAAGAGGCAATACTACTTCGAATACTACGGAAAGAAACATGCTCCTCCGGAAATCATGGAGAGAATCGACTTCCTGAAGAGCCTGCTGTCGTCTGCTATCCTGCTCGGCCAGATCGTCCATGACGCCATTGCCACGATTCTCCGAAAGATCCAGTCTATGAACGAGGAGATCCCCCTCGATGATCTAAGGGAAAAAGCTACAAGGGTCTTCTCTGAAACCCTGGCGGGTTCTCTCCTGCTCGACACTTACTATGGTGCCATCATCACTCCCGCAAGGAAATTCGAGCTGGAGTTTCAACTCGAGAGTTGCCTTGAGTCCTTCTATGCATCAAAGTGGTATCAGGAGCTTAAATCGACTCCGGACGAGAGAAAGGCAAAGTGGATAATCGAACCGGAAGATTTCGGCGAGTTCAGGCTCGATGGTATGAAAGCATATGCCAGAGTCGATTTCGCCTTCCCGTCGGAGGATGGCTATCTGAACATCATAGACTGGAAGACCGGCAAGCGATACGATCAGAAGCATGCGATTCAGATGCAGGGCTACATCCTCTATGCGCACGATGTCCATGGATTCCCGCTCGAGAAGATCAGGGCAATACTGGAGTACCTTTCCGATAGTGATGATCCCGTGGAATGCGTGATGAATCAGGCACATCTCGAATCTTTCAAGAAAAGGGTCAGGAAGGAACTGACCGAAATGCACTCTTTCTGCCAGAACGTCGAGAGGAATTTTCCACTCTCTATGGAATACTTTCCCCTCAGAGACGATTCAAGAGCCTGCGGCTGGTGCCGCTATCGCGAACTCTGCTCGCGTTAAAATTCAAGCTTCTCCCCTGCTCGAAAGATATCCTTTTCAATTAAATGAATGAGCGGTTTTGATCTGGAGGAGGTGAATGCCGCCTTCTGAGAAGAGGCTTGTCGTCTCTTCCTTCAGGAAACGAAGGAATCTTTCTTCTTCCTTCTCATTAAGATTGTAGGCTCCGTAAATCCGGTGCAGGTGAGCCACTTCGCGCGGAGCATAGAGGATGTGCGTAATGCCGAGGGAGTGGAGCTTCCTGGATATCTCCACAGACAATTCACTCTCTCTGATGATCGGGATGATCGGATTCTCATTGTATGCGGAAGACCATACTGCTCTGCTCTTGCAGTAGAACGTTCTTGCTTCGCCGATAAAGAGGATCCGCGAATCCTTCTCCGCGATCTTATTGTAGAAATCGACGGCATCATAATATTCGAGATACCGCGAGAGGAAACTTCTCTCGCTTTCGATTCCAAAAACTACTTTCATGCTATCGGGAAGAGAGGCTTGCCGACTGAGGAAATACAAAGCGTTGAAGGCAACGATCACGACAAGGGATGCCGATAGAAACCGTCTGATAAAAAGGGACCCATCTTCAAAAGCGTAACGATGGATGGCCCTCCCGGAAAGAATGGAGAGAATAACCATAAGGGGAACGGCAAATCTCATCATGTTGAAGCTGAACGCCCAGAGCAGGAAATAGAGCAGAGCGTAAAGAATGAGGATGTAGTCCAGCCTCTCCTTTTTGTAAACAAAGATCAGAGGAAGGAAGATGAGAAAGACCGGGCCGACCCACGAGAACGATCCGAAGTCGCTGCTGCTGAATGACATCCTGTAGGGAAGATTCCATATCTCTGCTAGATCCCGCGGTGATTCGTTGGCCGCTTTTTTCAAAAGCCTGTCCTGCTGCTCCGTCCAGATTTCGTGGCCGAGATACTTCGAAGCCGCAGGGAAAATCGGGTTTCCCGTATTGATGTAGTTCCGGATCAGCCACGGGGAAGCCGCTGCTAACATGATGAGGATGACGAGAACCATCTTCATGAGATTCAAAGCGGTTTTTTCTCTTCTCACGGCGATGAAAAGGATGAAAAAGAGAAGGTTCAAGGGGAGCGTGAATATCA
Organism: Acidobacteriota bacterium; assembly: GCA_040752675.1. Lineage (NCBI taxonomy): Bacteria > Pseudomonadati > Acidobacteriota > Acidobacteriota bacterium. The sequence continues at coordinate 27,155 of JBFMGF010000059.1, read as the reverse complement.
GGGCAGTATACTTTATCCCGAGAGCTATCCCGGAAAGAAGAGCAGACAGGTATAGGTACCGGTCATTCTTCTCGTAGAGCCAGAAGATGGCAAGAAGGAAGGAAGCAACCGTGAAGAAAGCGAACTCGAGATCGACCAGCGGATGAGTGGATAGTTCCATAATCGGGAAGAGAGAGGAAACTATCAATGCCGAAAAAAGAGCCGATCGCGCTCCGAAGAATCTTTTTGAAAAAGAGTAAACCAGGGCGATGATCAGAGGCAGGAAGGCAAAATTGATGAAATTGGCTACTTTCCATCCCGAGAGAAGAAGGGAGAGAAGATAGAGCATCTCCACGTTCATAGGGAAGTTTGATTGAACATCATGGGGAAGGTAGACCAATCCGCCGTTCTTGATGAACTCGGCAGGAACTGAAAGGTGATACTCCAGAGCATCGTAATGAACGGGTGGCCTGAAGGAAAAGAGGAATGTCAGGATAACAATCATCCACATAATGGTCGTCAGAATCTTTTCTAGTGCTCCATATTTCGTGGACGATAGTTCCCTTTCCTTTCTGAACCTGATGATGTAACAGAAGAATGATATGAGGAGCATTGAGATTATGGTCAGGACGACCCATCTTGAGAGGAAACCCAAAACGGCAAGCATCAGAGCGATTAGAGAGAAAACCCACGATCCTATCCCGATGGAGACAGGATGCATGATGGTAATTTCTGAGATCCTGAATCTCCTCCCTTTTAAGCCTGTGAAGAAGCTTCCCAGGAAAAAGGCGCTTGTCAGCAACAGGAGCATAAAGAATATCTCCCTATAAGATTTCAGGAGCTTCTCCACCGGATGAGCATTCAGAGCATAGAGGAGCAGCATGAAGATGACCCACAGGGATAGGGAAAGAATAATGATGAACCTTGAAGAAGAGGAGAGGAAATCCGGGTCTTTTCCTTCTCCGTTTTCACTCCTGCGCATGAGGTGGTCCATCATTTCTGTCAATCATTGTGGCATAGAATCTTTTAAATTTTCTCATCCCCGGTCGATTATAATCAATCACTTTTTCATAGAAGATACATTTCTTATCTAGAATCTGTCGCAATATTCATATTAATAATATCTGTTCGTCGGATAAAGAGCACCTCTTTTCGCCTGAATTAAAAAGAGCTTAACTTTTTTTACACTTCGCACGATGTTCACCGTATAATTTAGATCGTCCAGACTTTGAATGATTGAAAATTTGATCGATCGCTACATCGATCGGTCGAAACCGTGAATTCATAAGGAGGTAACATGAAGAGGACCAAGAACATTTCGACGCTCGCGATCGTCATTCTGCTGACGGTATTTTTTGGAGGGCTCCTTGGCACGAAGCTGGTGAGCGGCCCTCCGGAGGAATACGTCCCCGATAAGCTGCTCGTAAAATTCCAGCCTGGCACGGATCGCTCAAGGATCGACCTCATCAACGAGAGGATCGGAGCAGTCATAGAAAGCGATTTCCGGATGGATCCCGACCTCTTCCTGATCAGGCTTCCGGAAGATTCGGACCTCGGTAGAGCCATCGATCATTATCTGGGGTTCACCGAAGTAAAGTATGCTGAGAAGAACTGGATCATCCATGCGGTAGTCATCCCCAACGACACCAGCTTCAACATCCTATGGGGGATGCACAACACAGGTCAGAGCGGAGGAAAGGTGGATGCGGACATCGACGCTCCCGAAGCCTGGGACACCATCACCGGTGACCCCAACCTAGTCATCGCTAGCATTGACACCGGAGTGAACTACAGTCATCCCGACCTCTCAAACAATATCTGGACCAACGATGACGAGATACAGAACAACGGGAAGGATGACGACAACAACGGGTTCATCGATGATTATCACGGCTGGAACTTCGCATACAACAACAATAATCCGATGGACGACCATTCGCATGGTTCCCACACTTCCGGAACCATGGCCGCTGAAGGAGACAATGGTCAGGGTGTCGCCGGCGTCGTATGGTCTGCAAAAGTCATGTCTGTCAAGTTCCTGAACTCCTATGGAAGCGGGACGACCGATAATGCCGTGAAAGCCGTTGATTACGCTACTGAAAATGGTGCAAGACTATCAAACAATTCCTGGGGTGGCGGAGGGTACAGCCAGGCTCTCTACGATGCCATCGAGAGAGCCAATCAGGCAGGATCGCTCTTCGTCGCAGCGGCCGGAAACAACTATTCGAATAACGATTACTCCCCCTTCTACCCCGCCTCTTACAATAATCAGAACATACTCTCCGTTGCCGCAACGGACCGCTATGACAACAAGGCAAATTTCTCCAACTACGGAGCGACGACAGTTGATGTTGGCGCCCCCGGTGTCGACATATACAGTACCACGCTCGGCGCATCTTATGGATACATGAGCGGGACCTCCATGGCCTCACCGCACGCTGCCGGAGTCTGCTCACTCATATGGGCTTACAATCCGAACCTGACCCACCTCGATGTCAAAGACATCGTTATGAATAGCGTACGGCCGATACCTGCGCTCAGCGGGCTGACCGTCACCGGCGGCGTAGTCAATGCTCAGGAAGCCATCGCGCAGACTCCTCCTGCCCAGTGTCCCAACCCGGATAACCAAGCTCCTGTCGCCAATGCCGGAGGACCTTACAACGGACCGATGAATAAGAACATCACGTTCAACGGTTCTGGTTCCTACGATCCCGATGGAAGTGTGAAACAGTACCGCTGGGATTTCGGAGATGGCTCCAGGGCTTCAACGAACAAGTCGACCATCACCCATGCCTACAGTGCGGAAGGGACCTATCAGGTCACCCTGACCGTTCTGGATGATTGTTACACTCAGAGCTCTCCCGGCACAACGACTGCCAGGATAAAAGGCGGAAAGAAATAACGATCTCATCAATCAAAATGTGAAAAGCCGCTTCTTACCGAAGCGGCTTTTATTTTCAAGAAGAGCGCAACTAAAGGGAAAAATCAACGATTGGACAAAAAAAGTTTTTCCATTAGAATGAGTGATAAGGTGATCAAGTTGAGCATGCGATGATCGATTCGAAAAAATATCCTTCCATATCTGCTCTTTTCATATCATCAGCTCAGTTCTTCTTTCTTTTCTTCTCTGTCTTACTTTTTATACTCCTTATCCATTTTATTTTGCTGAGATCCTCCACATGCCTCCTGCTTTTCCCTTTTAATCATATTGCCATCGGTGGTCCGGTCCATGATTCTCTCGCCGGTTCTTCCGAGGATGAGGAGAAATCAACCGAAGGGAAACTACTGTATGCTGAAAAAGAAATGACGCCTGTTCCAGAACATCTAATGGAACAGCTAATAAGAAAATCGGCTGAGTACGAAACCTTCGCACTCAAATTCACATGTACGGAGTTGATCAGAAAAGCATCATACAGCATTGCCGGAGAAGAAGCCACGAAGGAAAAACTCGAACGCTACGAATACCTCCTGGAAGCTAATCCCGGCGAGGGAAGCTTTTCTCCCTACCGTGTGCGGTTGGAGAGTCAGGGCGGGAGAAGCCCGGTAACGCTCGAATTGAGATTTCCAGAGGCCTACCCCTGGGTCTTCATCTTCTCAAAAAATTACAGGAACGTGATGAGATATGGCTACATCGGGAAAGAGATCTATGCCTACAAGCTGGCCCACATCATCGCCTTCCGGGGGTTCCAGCCGTTCACCGATGGGAGGGATATCCGTGAATGGGAGGGAAGGATATGGGTTGAAGAGAAGACGTTCAACGTTCTCAAGGTGGAGGCGCAACCGATCCATCAGGATGATATCCTCGAGCTCAAAAGACAGGAATACAACCAGGCTTTCTCTTTCATCGGGATCAAGCTTAAAAAGAAACCCCTTGGATACTCTTCAACCGTCTACTTTGATTTTGAGCACGAGGGATTGACCTTCCCGACGCAGTCGGATAACAGGACCTTTGAACTTGTTGCCAGGAATAAGAAGGTGCCGACGTCGGCTCTGATCCTTAGCTACGCAGATTACCATTTCTTCAAGACGGAAACGAGGGAGAGGATTAAGCCTCCATCATGATCAGGAGTCCTGGAAGATGTCCACCATTATCTCTATCTTCGCTTGACTCTTCAATTCGGAAGCTTTCTTCGCAATGGCCTCGAGAACACCCTTCTGCATCAGCCGATCTATGATCTGCATCTTGATGTTCTCAAAATCCATGTATCCGGCTTCCTTCCTGTCCGTGACCTTCAGGATGTTGTAACCGAATTGAGTCTCAAAGATGTCACTGATCTCACCGATCTTCAAGTCGAAAGCAATCTTCTCGAAATTTGGGACCATCACGCCCCTTGGGAAATAGCCGAGATCGCCCCCCTTCTGGGCATTCGGGGCTCCGGAATATTTCTTCGCAAGCCCGGCAAAATCTTTTCCGCTCTTCGCCTCCCTGAGAGCTTCCTCCGCCTTCTTTCTCAGCTCGGCCTTCTTCTCTGGCGGAGTGTCCTCACTGTACGGGATGAGGATGAAGCTTGCCCTGGTGAGATCCTTCGTCTTGAAATGCTCTCTGTTCTTGTCGTAGTACTCTCTGGCATCTTTCTCCGAAACCCTCACCTGTGGCGCTATTTTCTCCCTTTCATACTTGCCGATGATGAGCTTCTTTTTCGCCTCCTGCTTAAAGTCTGATTCGGAGCAACCCGATGACTTCATGAACTCCTTGAAGTTTTCCTCATTTGGAAATGTCATCTTGACGCTGTTCACGTAATCTTCGACGTCTTTATCCTCGACGCTGATTCCTTCCTTGAGAGCCTGCTGGTAAAGCAGTTCCGACTTGATTGCCGATTCGATGGCGGCACGTGCCAGGTTCTTCTCCATCTCGGCAGGGATGCTACCGATCTGCTTCGAAACTTGCTCCCGATGCCCTTTCTCGATATCCCTGACGACCCATGCTTTTATTTCCGCATCATTCGCTCTGGCTACGACGCTTTGAGGCAGAAGAGTTCCCAGAAGACCTTGGGGCGCCGACGCCGCAACATCCGTTTGCATTCCTGATGGAGATCCTGCAGTCTCTCTGTCCCCTTTTGCCAGCTTCTCTCCCGCACTCTCTTTCACCTGAGCAGGCGGAACCTGAGCTTCTCCTGAGTCCTCGCCGGTCCCTTTTCTGGCTTTTTCACCGCAGGAAGCGATCAAAGCGAGACTGAGGAGCAGAAGGAAGATAAGAGTCAATATTGCGAATTTTTTCCTTTTCATAAAATCCAGCCTTTAAGAATCATGAGGCTTGACCTCCGATCAACGAATGCAGCCTTCACCTCTTAAAAAATTTCTGATATTGTATTATTAAATTTTAGTTTTTGCCAGAAGGCGGTACGAGAAAATGATGCTGCGCATAAGAACGTTGAATTTCTCCACGCTGCTCCTGTTAGCTTTTCTGTTGTCTATTTCTCAACCTCATTCTCAAACTCCTTTCGTTTCCCTGCCTTCCCCTCCTCATTTTCTTCTCGCTAATTTTCCTTCCCATCCTATTCCTGCTTCTCCTCTATCGTTTCAGGTGGTTCCGGCAAAAGAAGAGATGACCTTCGCCGTCTTCGGAGACTCACGACCCGAACGCGATCTAAATCAACCCGAGATCTTTGATAAGATCGTCGAGAAGATCAATGAGGTCTTACCCGATGTCATCTTCCACACGGGGGACATCATTTACGGAAAAACGGAAGACGATGCAAACATCAATCGGCAGTACGACGATTTCTTCAAAGTGGCGAAACGGCTAAGAAGCAAGATGTTCGTCACCCCCGGAAATCACGACATCTGGGATCCCGCCTCCGCAAAGATCTTTGAGCAGAGGTTCGGATATCTCTACCGTTCCGTTACCATTGGCTCCAACAACTTCATCATTCTGAACTGCGAGCTTCCCGACAATAAATGCTTGATCCCCGCTGAGCAGAGGAATTGGCTGGAGAACGAGTTGAAGGAAAGCGGGAAAATGAGAAGGAACATTTTCGTCTTCGTACACCGGCCCGTTTTTCCAGTCGATGGCTATATCGGCAAATCGATGGACAAGTTCCCTTCGGAGCGGAATCTCCTGCATGAGCTTTTCAAATCTCATGGGGTTCGCTTCGTTTTCTCCGGACACGAACATCTCTATCACTTCCAGGAAAAGGATGGAGTGAAATACGTTATTTCGGGAGGAGGAGGCGCCCCCCTGCATGTTGGCGAGGCAAAAGGTGGCTTCTATCACTTTCTGATCTTTACCGTAAAAGGGAAAGAAATCTCCTTCGAAGTAAGAAAGATCGATAGAAGGTAAACGTATAGACAAAATTTGAGAAAAAGCCTGTTCTCAGGACTTTTTATTAATTATGAGATGTTCAAAAGAAGAAATGCTGCGTCACATCCAGAACCTCTCTTTTCCCCGCAGAGCAGGTTCTCCTGGAGAGGAAGCGGCCTTCCGTTACATCATGAATTTTTTCAGAAGATACCCCTTTGACATCGAAGTACAGAACTTTGCATTTTCCACTTTGCCGCCTGCCCTGGTCCCAAGATTGATCCCACTGCTCGTCGTCATTTTGCTGCTGCTCTCTTCTACTTTTCTTGGCGGCCTTCCCGTTCTGAGCACCCTCATCGCCTCTTCAATCATTCCGATCTTTATCTTCAGCACGAGATGGAGCTGCATTGCAGAGATCATCTCGGGATACGGAGGAACCGAAGAGTCAAGAAACATCATTGCCAGGATCCCTGGTAAGGGATCCGAAAGAGAGATCGTCTTCATGGCGCATTACGACAGCAAATCTCAGATCGTACCAATCATGCTCAGAATAGCGGGAACCATCGTTTTTCTTCTATTATCCTTTGTAACCGCTGCCCTTGTCATCCTCGCCGCTTCCGCAGCACCATTCGCTGGAAAAAAGTCCATCCTGTACACACTTTCGATCGCCTGCCTTTTTGCCCTTCCTGGAATATTAAATTTCAGCAGGAACAGATCTCCCGGAGCCATCGACAACGCATCCGGCGTTGCTCTCCTTTTAGAGCTGGCCAGAGTCATAAGTGAGAACCATCGAAAGGGGATGCCTGCGTTCACATTCGTGGCAACGGCTGTCGAAGAGGAGGGACTGATTGGCTCGCTCCACTTCATCAAGAAATTCGGCAGCAGGTTTGACAGGAGGACGACCTCCTTCATCAACTTCGATGGGGCCGGTGCACCAGGAAGGATCATCCTGATGGACCGATATGGAATCCCTCCGGTGAAGACCGGAAAGACGCTGTCTGGCCGATTCATGAACATTGCAGGAGAACTCGGGATCGACCTGCACCAAGGCTATCTTCCACCAGGAGCCGGGGTGGATACGCTTCCCATTTCCTATAGGGGATTTGAGGCCATAACCTTTTCGAGCGGGAAGCTAAGCAGGGCCATACTTTCCATACACACTCCTGGAGATACACCAGACAACGTCAGCATTGACTCGCTCGAAAAGCTGGCGACTCTTTCCATCGCTTTTGCAATGTATTGAATGGTTTTGATTTCAAGCAGTAGATGCGACCCTGATCTATAGCATGGTGTAGGCTGCAACGATCTAATACGTTAACTATGCCACTAATCCTGTTTATTATCGCAATTGTTTTCAGGAATGTCATGCAGTTTTTCCTCACGGCCGGGAAGATAAGAGGAAGAGTGGTCGCAGGAGCGGGAACCGTCTCCCTCTACATTTGCTACATACTTTCCCTAATCCTTGCCCTGAAGCACCTGTGGCTTCATGGTGAAGCAGATCTCTTTTTCACTCTTGGGTATCTGATACTTCTTTCAGGGATTCTTCTGAGAGTTGGGGGGCTAAAACAGCTTGGAAGATACTACAGCTCCTTCGTAGAGATCCGTGTGGATCAGAAACTCGTGACAGAGGGCCTTTACTCGCTGGTGAGACATCCTCTACATCTATCCTATTTGATGGAAGTGGGCGGGATGTCTCTAATTTCCACCAGCCTGCTGTCCATCTTCCTTTTCCTGGCATCTCTCATCACGATAATCCTGAGAAACAGGAAGGAAGAAAAGGCCCTCACGGAGCACTTCGGAAGCGAGTATTTAACCTATATGGCGGCGACTCCATCTATGAACATCTTAAGAGGAATCATGCATAAGATCCGGAAACATAAGAAGAAAAAATAAGAATGGAAATTTTATATTCATGCTCAAAACTGAGGGTTACTCAAAAAGAATGATTGAGGTTGACTTGGCCATGAAATAGTGGTAATTTTGCTACCTTTGCATTAGTTTTCAGGTATTTTCTTAAGCCGGAAGTTTTTAAGATAGGAAATTTGGGAAAAATATCACAAATTGATATGTTGTTTCGACCTATGGATGGAATACAGGAGGTAAGATAAACCTCAGCATAAAGATCAAGAAAAATTAGATACCAATATTGGTGGGAAGCGAACATCATATCGGTCAATGATGAAAAGCGGAGTTTCCCTTCCTTTCTCTGCCTGCGCTTCCCACCATTTTTATTCTTGCCATAATTTCCGTTAAAAGGTTCGATCTACTCTATAACCCGGATGGAAACAATTCGGCATATTCTTTCTTGATACAACGATCCATGACGACTTTCAATCCCGCCTCCCTGGCCCTCCTTGCCGCATCCTCATTGATGACTCCTTCCTGCATCCATACTACCTTTGCCCCGATCCGTATCGCCTCCTCTACGATCTCGCCAACGGCCTCGCTCTTCCTGAAGATATCCACAATCTCCACGTTGCCATCAACATCAACGAGTCGCGGATAGCACTTCTTCCCAAGGATCTCGCGATAGCTGGGGTTCACCGGGATGATATCGAACCCGTTGTCCTGGAGGAACTTTGCAACACGGTTGCTATCCCTCGATTCATCCGCCGACAAACCAACGACGGCCACTCTTCTGTAACTGGAGAGGATCTCCTTTCTCTCATTTTCAGAGAGGCTGGCAGGTTTCGTTTTCATAAAAGTCACCATGTTACAATAAAATTTGCATCTTGACAAAAATCTATGCGGATGAGCGGGAAAGAAGACAGATCTTTTGAAAGACAATTGAGCTATGCAAGAAGTTTCCTTCCGATTGCCCTACGGAAAAGATCAAGAAGGATCTGAGGAAGTTCCTGCGCAAACAGTTCCATGCCTCCTTTTGAATCCTTAATGGAAGAAGACGAAGGTTGCGGAGAAAATTTAAGATGGTAGAATTGGTAAAATCGGAGGCCAAATATGAGGAGAAAATTCTATCTTCCCATATTTATCGCTCTTTTATGTTTCATCACCCCAGCGCTCTCAAGAGATGCCGTGCCGGCAGAGAAAGTCTTTTCCGGGTCCTCGGAATGCCGGAAATGCCATGACCTTCAGTACTGGGCATGGTATGCATCCATGCATGCCAGGAGCGTCAACAGCAAGAACATCCTCTTCACGAAGATCTTCGACATCGCCATGGAAGAATCCAGAGGGACCATGAGGGATAAATGCCTCTCCTGTCATGCGCCGATCGCCGTTGCCCTCAACGACCTGAATCTGAAAAGAGATATCTCAGAGGAAGGAATCACCTGCGATTACTGCCATACGCTGAAGGGAGAAAAGCGGGAGGGAGAGTATTTCAACATCGTCTCCTCGCCGGGTGATACAAAATACGGGCCTTTTACCGACTCCTCAACGGAAGCACATAAGAGCGAATTTTCAGAGATTTACGCAAAATCGGATTTCTGTTTCAAATGTCACTCCTCCATGAAGAATCCTTCAGGCCTGGAGATCTGTTCGACCGACGTGGAATGGTCGGGAAGCTGGTATGCTCAGAAGAAGATGACCTGTCAGGAGTGTCACATGCCTGCCGTTCCGGGAAAAGCGGCGCCGACCGGACCCGATCGGGAGAATATCCACCTTCATAATTTCTTTGGCGGTCATGACACCGGTATCCTGACCAAGGCGGCTCGCGTGGACATTAGAACGGAAGATTCGGAATCGGGAAGGAAACTGATCGTCGCCGTGACAAACACAGGCACCGGACATGATCTTCCCACGGCCTCTCCACTCAGAATGATCTTCCTGAAGCTTTATGCTTACGATCCTGACGGCAAAGAGCTCTGGACAAACTGGAAGGACGATCCTGTGGCCGAGGATCAGCAAGCTGTTTTCGCAAGGATACTCACCGACGAAACTGGGGAGCCCACATTTAGCTGGAAGGCGACAAAAGTTGCCCTCGATTCACGATTGAAAGCCAGGGAGCAGAAAGAGTTGACATACATGCTGCCGTCGGAGCTCAACATCGCAAAAATCACGGCAAACCTGCAATACAAACTGGCACCCGATTCACTCCTTAGAAGGTTGAAGATCGATGAAAGCGATCTCAAAACTCTGCACACCATCGCCCGAGCTGAACTCTCCATCAACGGGGGAGAGGTGGCCGGGCCCAAGATCGTAGTGAAGCAACCGGAAAAGCAGGAACAGCAGGTGATGAGGACGATCAAAGTCTATTCGGAAAAGTTCAAATTCACTCCGGACGAGATCAAGATCAAGCAGGGAGAAAGAGTCAAGTTGATCATTTACACTCTCGATGATACGCATGGATTCCGGTGCAAGAAATTGGGGATCAACGTTAAGGTATTCAGGGATAAACCTGCAGAGATCGAAATCGAGGGGAAGGAAAAAGGGGAATATCCCTTTGACTGTTCTCATCCATGCGGGGATCGCTGTTTCAAGATGAAAGGGGTCATCATCGTCGAGTAAGACTCTCGACGATTTCCGCCTCGAACTCTTTCAGATAAGAGTCTCTATAGTAAAGTTTTTCCATCACGTCGCATAGTCATCTGGGAATCTTTTCAAGGATTTTGCGGGCGGCTTCGGCCGTGCCCCCTTCCTGTTCATACTGGAGGACAGTCTCGAGATGTTTCCTCGCCAGATCGTGCTTTCCATATGCAAAATAGATACTTCCGAGCAGACCATGCGCCTTGAGGTACTGAGGATTTAGCTTGAGGGCTTGATTGAGATACTCGATGGCCATTTGCGGAAGCTTTATATCAGGTTGCTCACCCTTCCTCCTGGCACTGTTGAATTTCTTCCAGTAGTTCAGCGCAGTGCTGTAATAGGGAGTGGCATAGTTCTGTCTTATGGTGATGGCAGTCTTGAAGCACTCCTCCGCCCTGTCAAACTCTTCCCTGCCCATGTAAATGTTTCCGAGATTATTGTAGGCGGTCGACCTTCCCTCCTCATCGTAATTGGCCTTGATGGCTTTGATGTATTCTTGCTCTGCTTCCTTCTCTCTGTCCGTTTCGTTGTACGCAAGACCGAGATTCAGATGTGGAAGCCCTTCATCGGGCAGCTTGCGGACGATGTCCTCCCAGAACAGGACATCATCCTTCCAGACGGGATTTCTGCAGACAGTCTGAACCGAATAAACGGCAGTAACGGCCACCAGGACCATGACGATGATGACCGACATGGCTTTTCTGAGCATGGTCGATCCTTTCAACTTCAGAGGAACGTAAAGGGCGAGAATGCCTGCCATGAGGGAAAATGCAAAAGAAGGTATGTATAGATACCGCTCTGCAAGAGGAGTTTCGGAGACCTTTATGACGGCCACCATGATGGATGGAAGGAGCGTGAGCAGGAAGAACGCAATCGCAAAGAAGATGGTCTTTCTATTCTTTGACAGAGCCCATAGAGCCAGAACAATCAGCGCCACCAGGACGACAATGCTGAGAAGCGTGAACACGATACCTGACGGCACTTCCGGTATGTAGGCCTTCAGATTTACCGGAAAGAAAAGCTTCTCAAGATAGAAACCATAAGAGTTGATAAAATTCCTGGGCAGTTCAAGGAGGACGTCCGACTGAAACGGCCTCCTGGTAGGCTCCTTCAACGCAGAATTTCTCATCAGGAAATAAACGACGGCAGCCCCGACGAATGCGATGTAGCTCTTGAACTGGAACTGACTCCACCAGGAGATCTTTCTTACCATGTCACCGGCATACCTTTGCTTTTTCTTCTTGCTTTTTTCTCCTTTCCTCTTTCTGTCCTCCCCCTGGCTGATTGCATCGATCAGGTGAACCAATCTTGAAGAGAATGCCAGGTCGATGACGGGAAGGAGCAGGATGAGTGAAAGTGCTGTCTCCTTGGCGAACGCCGAAATAAGAAATGCTAGCACTGAAAGGAGAAGAAAAGCCATGCTTCTCCCATCACCAAGCATTTTGGCATTCTGCCCCTTTCTATGGAGAGACGAAACAGAACCGGTATGCTTCGAGAGCCAGAGCCGATCGTTTGTTTCGAGATGCTTCATGTAGAACCAGAGCGAGATGAAGAAGAATAATGCTGTCAGAACATCCGAGCGACCCGCCATCCAGGAGACTGATTCCGTATGGATGGGATGAACGGCAAAGAGAAGGGATGCCACTAGCGCCGCCAGGGAGCCGTACTTACTTCCTTTGAGGATCCGCCTCACGAGGAAGAAGACAAGAACAGTGATGATGACATGGAAGATGATGACGGAGAGATGAAATCCGAAGGCAGCATCAATGGAACTTCCCCACAGCTTCTTATCGATGAGAAAGGAAAGGATAATGAGCGGCCTGTAATAATGGATGCCGAACTGCGGGATACCTGACGGCGGGAAGAAGACGTCTTTGATGGAGCGGAAGGCGCTCAACTGGTTCTTCAGAACAATAGGATCATCCCAGATGAAGCCATTGGAGAGAGCGTTATAATAAACTCCAAACGCAGCCAGCGCCGGGATGATCCACAGGAAGCTCAGCAATTTCTTATTCATATCCCTCGAAATTACAAGGTGGCTTTCAGCCGGTTAATGCACCTTTGATGCAATAATTATAATGTTCTCTCCCCATTTCGGTGGCAGGATCGGATATGCCAGAAGGACCTCGACGGCGCATGGCAGCGAGAAGATGGGATACTGGAGCCAGCACGGGAGGAACTTAACATACGGGACATCCCAGAACCCATCCGAGAAAGATCTTTCCACCTTCATCCCGCTCCGTCTAACAATAGCCAGCCACTCCGCGGGGGCAAGAAGGGAAACATGCGTTTTGTCCTTAACGGCAAACCAGTCTTCCTTCTTGAGATACCTCATGGGAGATTCCATGTTGGGAACAGAGATGATGATCCTTCCTCCATGAGCAAGCAGATCGCAGCAGCGACGTATCGCCTCCTCAGGCTCCTTCAAGTGCTCGAAGATGTACTTGGAGATGACAAGATCGAAGTAGTTCCTCGAGATGCTTTCCGGGATTCCCTCTTCGATATCCCCCTTGAAGAGCTTCGAGCGAGGCGCGATCAGTCTTCCCCTTTCAATGGCATATTCCGAAATGTCCATGCCCCACGTCTCACAGCCCTTCTCGAGTCGTGCGAGAATGAAGGGTAATCCGCACCCTGCATCGAATACCCTTGGTTGTCTCCCCTCTATGCCAATCTTTTTCAGACTCCTCTGCACGAGGAGAGCGTAAAACCGCACAGACCACCAGTTGACACTGAACCGCCTCAGCTCTCCCGAAGGGTAGATCTCCTCATAGAACTCCTCTGTATATCTTGCCATCCCTTCTCGCATCATTCTCTCATGTTCAGGACTCTTGTGATGGCTTCCTTCACATCTTCCACGGTGATGAGTCTCATGCATTCGGCATCCCTTGGACAGGGAGGCGTGTAACCGTACTGCGTGCAGGGAGAACACTCCAGGCTCTTGGTGATGGCAAGATACCGCCTCCCGACCGGAGCCCATTTCTCAAGGATCCCCGGACCGAAGAGATGGACTGTTGGCGTACCGACACCATATGCTATGTGAAGGATCCCTGTGTCGCTGCTGATGTAGATATCAGCCATTGAAACGATGCCAGCCGTCTGGGGAAGGGATGTCTGCCCCGCAAGATTGAGGACTCTGTCTCCCGCAACTTCCCTCTCAATGATGGCAGCATCATCCATGTCTTCCTTCCCGCCGACGATGACAACGCGCATGCCTTCAGATACGAGCCACTTAGCCAGCGATGCAAATTTTACTGCTCCCCACTTACGCTCTGGAATACTGGCTCCAGGAGAGATGACGACCATCCTCCCTGAAGAAAGATTTTCAGAACCGAATCTCTTCAATCTTTCTCTTGCCCAGCGGATGTGTTGATCATCTACCGGGTAAAAAGGCTCATCCCTGCCAAAGGTCGTCTCTTTCCCAGTCAGCACGGAGAAGAGATTCAGAAAAGAATAGATCTCATAGATTTCCTGGCTATAGGGGGCTCGATGGGTGAAGAGAGTCCCCCTCTTACCGGTGTCGAATCCGCAGCGGTACTTCGATGCGGTCAGGAATGCGACGATAGCCGAGAGGTTGTGGTACTGCTCCGTATCGATGACGAGGTTATATCCTTCAGCCACCACTTTAAAAAGATCGAACGTGCTGAACCTGTCATACAGGAGTACTTTAGTCGCGACGTGATTCGCATTGAGGACGCCACTGTTTCTCTTCTCTGCAAGGATGTGGAGTTCAGCTCCGGGAAATTCCGCCTTCAGATGGTGTAGCAGCGGGTAGAAGAGGACGGTATCCCCGATCCCTCCCGGCCTGATGACCAGGATTTTCCGGATATGAGGATAATCACCCTTTGCGATTGGAACGGAGGAGGAGCTTCGAGAAGACATCCGCACGAAGAGCGAGATAAAATTGCACAGGAGAGAACCGCAGACCCTGTCCAGCCCCTTGATGAATCCTATCTTCTTTTCATTCATGGTTTTATGATGTTAGCAAAAATCTCCTAGAATATCTATTTATGAATTGCGTCTATTTGGTTGACATACTGCAACAATAGATTAAAATTATCAGGAACTTTAAATATACTTTGGAGGAAGCGCAATGAAAAGTCATTTAAAAGGTTGCTTTTTAGGTTTCATCCTGATTGCTGCTTTTCTGTTTTCAGCATTCTCTCTGGCAGAGGAGAAGACCCGGTACCGCTTGATCCAACTCTTTCCTGAAGATGCTGCCATCGTTCCGACACAGTGGTGGGAAGCCCAGATCCGCTTCATCAGTGATGGCCAGTACAGGTCGGCCAATATCCCCGACAGCGATACTTTCGTTCTTTCCCCCATCGTTGCTTTCTCGCTCAAAGATGACCTCGAGGTCGGGGCAATTCTTTCCATTGAAAACATCGATTATGATTGGAAGTTCAAAGGTGATGACAGCAGCAGCGGAATTGCAGATACCGACATCTATGTGAAGTACCGCATCGTGAAAGACCCGGCAGATTTCACGCTTGGCGCCGTGGCCACCCTGCCCACCGGAGATGAAGATGAAGGAAGAGGAGCGGGTAAATTCAATGTGGAACTTTTCGGCAGCGGAAGAAAAAGCATGAAAGATTTTACCATCGCCGGAGTGTTCGGCTTCAGGCTCAACAGGGATGCCACGATCCTGGAGATCGATCTGGATGCGAAAACATCCTTCATCCTCGGCGGAGGGATCATCTATCCCTTCTCGGATACCCTGGCATTTACCGGAGAGCTCAACATCGAGACGGAACGTTACGATGACATGGATGCCGACATCAGGGTGACGCCCGGGATCCAGTTCAACGCTTTTAAGAACACCGTCATCCGCGGCGGCATAGGTCTCGGGCTTGCCGATGGTGCCCCGGACTTCGAGATTATTGCCTCCTACGTCTACACATTCTGATCCGGGATCATTGGCTTCCAGGTCTTTACATTCTTGTGGACCCGGATCTCTTGAGCAGGATTCAATCGGCGAAATATCTCTCGAAAAGAATTCACCTAGCAAAATATCTGTTAAGAAAAATTTACTTGGTGAGAATATCAAGAAGATCCGAGATATGTTTGATTTTCGGGCAATCAACATCATCGACTAGTGAATATCGGTCGATGAGGAAGGCATCCATCCCGGCACTCTTGGCTCCTACAATATCAATGGCATAGACATCCCCCACATAGAGAGATTCTGAAGGGGTGGCATGGACTTTCTTCATGGCTTGTCGGAAGATCTCCGGATTGGGTTTCTCGACGCCCATCCAGTGGGAATCAAAAATGTATTCGAAGTAAGAGACTAAACCAGCATCCCTGAGGTCGTTGGCTACTCTCCCGTGAGCGTTACTGATGACAGACATCGGGAATCCGCGGTTTTTCAGCTCATCGAGGATCTCCATGACGCCGCGAATGGGAGTCTTCCACAAACCCTCTTCGGCGTTCCTTTCCCATAGATGTTCAATGACATCTTCCATGGAGCCATCCTCGGCTCCCGCCTCGCGGAAAATGATATTGAAATAGGACTTCCACAGGTCGACCGGCTTCTTGTCGCTACCCCGGAGAGTCCTGTCTACCCAGGCACGCGCCTTCCCCTCTGCAAAGGCTAAGAGCGACTCATCCGTCTCATTCCCTTTCGCCCTGAGGAGCTTCCTCAGATAGGAATAATCAAGGTCGATGAGCGTCCCCCCCGCATCGAAAAAGATATACATGATATGGTCCAGTCTCTTGAGATTTTCAAAATGCCTTGTTTCCATCATTTTTTGTAAACGTTAAAATAGCCAAAAAACCCGCAAAGGTCAATGACTGACATTCTGGAATATATCCTGGAAGCATAATTTGCACACTATAGAAATTATTGCATTACTGGATAGATAGATGTAAGATTCAAAACATTGGTTATCAGATACCTAGCTTCTTATCGCCCATTCATTGGGCTATCTTTCAGGTTCGCTATACGTTGGACGGATATGCGGGTGGCAGGTAGATCATGAGGCAATCAACCAGCTCAAGCGATGTGAGTAAAGTTGTGTCGGCGATTGAAGCGGATATCAAGGAGGCTGAAGTTGGATATTTATGAAATCATAAAATTGCGCAAGAGCGTTCGTTATTTTCAGCCGAAAGATGTGCCGGAAGAAGTGATCACACGGCTTCTTGAAGCGGCTCGTCTGGCACCATCGGCAAGCAACCGGCAGGAATGGAGATTCGTCGTCGTACGAGATGCGGCGACGAGGAAAGCGCTGGCGGATGCTTCCTGCAAACAGAGGTTCGTCGCAGAGGCCCCCGTCATCTTCGTCTGCTGTGCTGAAACCGACAACCATGTGATGGCGTGCGGTCAACTCTGCTACCCCATCGACGTCGCCATCGCCATAGATCACATCACCTTGTGCGCCGTAGCCGAAGGGCTCGGGACTTGCTGGATCGGTGCCTTCTATGAAGAACCGGTGAAAAAGCTCCTTGGAATCCCGGCGCACATCCGCGTCGTGGAACTATTGCCGATCGGTTATCCCAAGGATCCCTGCCCGGTCAGGAAACACCGCTTGCCGCTGAAAGAGATCGTAAGGTACGAACGCTGGGTGTGATGTTTTGTTCTGCCTCTGTCCGCTGGGCACCTTGTCAAGTCCGGGTTTATTCGCTAAACTGAAGCCTCAAAGGAAGCGAAGCTACAATCACAAGAAGGAGCTTCATGGATTTTCATGGAGCCTCGACAATACCGAGGGGTTTGGAAGGAGAGCTACATGACGATCATTCTTGATGGAACCGGACTGACGGCCGAAAAACTGGTCCGCATCGCCCGGCATGGCGAAAAGGTGGAGCTTCATCCTGGCGCGCTGGAACGGATCAGGGAGTGCCGCCGCATGCTGGAAGACAAGATCAAAGCCCGGGAGATCATGTACGGGATCAACACTGGGATTGGTGAGCTGTCGGAGGTGATCCTGACCGATGAGCAGGTGCAGCAGTTTCAGCGATATCTTATTTACAATCATGCAGCGGGGATCGGTGAGCCGGCGCCGGTCGAGTATGTTCGCGGTGCCATGGCGAGCCGGGTCAACGTTCACGCCCATGGAAAATCGGGTTGTCGTCCCGAGATCACTCTAACGCTGGTGGAGATGCTGAACAAGGAAGTCACCCCGGTTGTCTGTCAGAAGGGTTCTGTCGGGGCCTGCGGAGATCTGGCGCCCATGTCGCAGATCGCCCTGCTCCTCATGGGGGAAGGAGAAGCTTTCTATCAAGGGAAGCGCCTGCCAGGAAAGGAAGCAATGGATCGAGCCGGCATTCTCATTCCTGGCCTGCACGCACGCGATGGTCTTGCCATCATCAACGGCTCCAATCTTCTAACCGCTATGAGTGCCATCCATCTTTACGACATGAACCGGTGGCTCAAGCAATCAGAGATTGCCTGTGCGATGACCCTCGAGGCACTCTACGCCAATATGAAGCCTTACGACGTGCGCCTGCACGAGGTGCGCGGCTTCAGGGGAGCGGTGCGAAGCGCCAGAACCATCATGAAGTGCATCGAGGGAAGCGATCTTCTCTCAGGCAAAATCAAGACGAAAGTTCAGGACGCCTATTCAATGCGTTCATCGCCGCAGGTCATTGGCGCCGCTCACGATGCTATCGCCTGGGCCAGGAGCCAGGTAGAGATCGAACTGAACGGCGTTGGCGATAATCCGATCTTCCTGCCCGAGCACAAATTGACCCTCACCGGCGCCAATTTTCAGGGCTCTCCGGTATCTATTCCCATGGATATGGCGGGTGCCGCCATCACCATGGTCTGCGTCCTCTCGGAGCGGCGACTCAACCGCCTGACGAATCCTGCCTTGAGCCAGGGTCTGCCCGCATTCCTGACGAAAGGGGCCGGGATGTTTTCCGGGATGATGCTAAGCCAGTATACGGCGGATATGCTCATCGTGGAACAGAGGATTCTCTCCGCTCCTGCCAGCATCGGCTCAATCTCCGCTGCCGCAGATCAGGAAGATTTCGTTTCGATGGGGATGAACACCGCCATCAAGAACGATCAGATCCTGGATAACGCATACGGCATCCTCGGGATAGAGTTCATGGCAGCGGCGCAGGGTCTCGATTTCCGCGAGTTCACCCCCGGGCGCGGTGTTCAGGCTGCCAGGACCGTCATCCGCAGGTACGTGAAGCATCTTGACGAGGATCGTCCCCTCTATCCTGACCACGACGCGATGAAAGCCCTGGTCAAGCGGTGCGAGATTCTCGAAGAGGTCGAAAAGACTCTCGGCAGCCTGGATTAGCTCTCTTCTACAGTGAATTCCATGATCGTCGCAGTAAACGTGTGCCGGTTAAATCTATCGGTGAATGATTAGATGGAAGCATCTACCGAGGAGAAGAAGCATGTACAAAGAAAAAATTCAGCAGGCAATCGGGATCCTGCGTGAGAAAGATGTGGATATGTGGCTGATCTTCCTGAGGGAGAGTGAAACGAACCACGATCCAGCAATCGATCTCATTCTCGGGACCTCCTGCACCTGGGCCTCGGCCTTTATCATCACGGCTCAGGGGAAGACTATCGCCATCGTCGGAAGCCTCGACAAGGCGAACATTGAATCCAAGGGACTGTACTTGGAAGTCATCGGCTATGTCGGCTCGATCAGGGAACCGCTCCTGGAAACAATCGATAAGATTAACCCCAACAAAATAGCTATAAACTTTTCGAAAAACGACGTCATGTCGGACGGGCTGACGCATGGGATGTATCTCATGCTGAAAGAATATCTGGAAGGCTCTCCCTTTGCGGACAGGATCATCTCTTCTGAAAAGATCATCTCCGCCCTGAGGGGGCGAAAATCGCCCGCAGAGCTTCAGAGGATCCGTGCGGTCTGCAGCTTGACTGAAGTGATGTTCGATCAGGTCACATCCTTCCTGAAAGCCGGACAGACGGAAGCGGAGATCGCAGCTTTCCTCGTCGATCAGGCAAAAAAAGCCGGAGTCGAACTTGCCTGGGATCCCGGCCATTGTCCTTCCGTTTTCAGCGGACCGGAAACTGCTGGGGCGCACTTCGGGCCGACGGAGAGGAAAACGGAGAAGGGGCACATCATGAACATCGACTTCGGCATCCGGAAGAACGATTTCTGTTCTGACATGCAGAGAACCTGGTACTTTCTGAGGGAGGGAGAAAAGGAAATTCCGTCGGAAGTTCTGAAGGCCTTCCATGCTGTCCGGGACGCCATCCAGAAGGCTGCCGAGTTCATCAAGCCCGGTGTGGAAGGGTGGCAGGTGGACGATGTAGCGAGAAGTCATATCACATCGCTCGGGTACGAAGGGTATCCCCATGCCCTCGGACACCAGATAGGAAGGAAAGCCCACGACGGCGCAGGGCTTCTCTGCCCGAGGTGGGAAAGGTACGGCACGCTTCCCTTCGAGAAAGTCGAGGAAGGTCAGGTCTACACGCTGGAACCCCGCGTGACCTGCCAGGGGCACGGGATCGCCACGATGGAAGAGGTAATCGTCGTCACGAAGGACGGCTGCGAATTCCTCTCCCACCCCCAGAAAGACCTCTGGCTGATCAAATAAAATGGATGATTGATATTATTGAAAAAGGAGATGGCAATGGCTATGGATATCAATGTCATGTCATTCAATTGTGCCTGGATCATCTGACGCCCTCTCAGCAGCGTGCTCTCGAGGAAGATTTAGAGCTGGCATCGCAGATCCAAAGGGGACTCCTCCCGAAGAAGGATTTCCAATATAGCGGATGGGAGGTTGCTTACTACTATGAGCCATCTGGTTTTGTCAGTGGCGATTATTGCGATCTGGTGACGTCAGACGATGAAGCTCTCTACTTTATCCTGGGAGATGTTTCGGGGAAAGGTGTTGCAGCGTCAATGCTCATGGTTCATCTGCATGCGATGTTTCGCAGCCTCATTTCTGTGGGCTTACCACTCCATCAGCTGATGGAGCGGGCAAGTCGCGTCTTCTGCGAGAGCACTCTGCCCACACAGTATGCCACTCTCGTATGTGGGAGAGCGGAAGGCTCAGGGCAAGTGGAAATATGCAATGCAGGGCATCTTCCACCCTTATTGATCCAGAATGGAAACGTATCAGATGTGAAAGCAGCAGGCCTTCCAGTAGGTATCTTTTGTGATCAGCAATTCTCTCCTATCAAATTACAGTTAGCCGAGGGAGACACAATTCTCCTTTTCAGTGATGGTCTTACTGAGGTGCAAAACTCAAGCGGCACAGAATACGGAAGAGAGCGTCTTGCCAAACTGGTAGACAAGAATCAAGCATTGCCGCCAGAGAAACTCGTTGCGATCTGCCTTGGGGATCTCAGAACTTTTCGTGGTCAGGCAACAGCGAAAGACGATCTTACCATCATGGCCATCCGCCAGCTCTGAAAGAATTTCAATTGGAAAAGTTGTTCTTGCATGCGGGGGGATTTGTATAGTATATAGGAGGCTCTTGACCAGGAGGAAAGAAGCGCGGGTTGAACGGATAAGATCCACAATGAGATTCATAAATAAGATAAGAAGCGAAACGATGTCCAGTCCTCAATGATGATAAGTTTTCAATGATGATCAGTCTTGAAGGGAGGTCTTATGGAGCCGTCCAATAAGAAAGTTCTTCCACCGAATGCCTATACTGAACTGAAGCCTGGCGAAAGATACATCCCGGTCGTTCCCGCTGAGAAGCTCGTGCCGGAGATAACTAATCGTTCCGTCCTCTTCGGCGTCTTGATGGCCGTCATATTTTCCTTTTCCGCTGCTTACCTGGGATTGAAGGTCGGACAGGTATTCGAGGCCGCCATACCGATTGCCATCCTCGCCGTCGGGCTATCCAACATCTTTGCAAGAAAGAACACAATCCTCGAGAATGTCATCATCCAGTCCATAGGTGCGGCTTCCGGAGTAGTCGTGGCAGGAGGGATCTTCGTCATTCCCGCTTTCTACATACTGGGGATGGATAAGGATATCTCGCTTCTGGAGACGTTCCTCTCCGCTTTCCTCGGCGGCAGCATCGGGATCCTCTTCCTCATCCCGCTGAGGAGGTACTTCTGCGTCGAAGAGCACGGGAGGCTCCCATTCCCGGAAGCGACGGCTACGACTGAGATCCTGGTTACCGGCGAAACGGGGGGAGCCCAGGCGAAAGTTCTCGTCTGGAGCATGGTCATCGGCGGCATCTATGATTTTATCGCCGATGTCCTTTACGGCTGGAACTTTCACCTGGAATCGAAGAAGATCTTCGCGGGGTTAGGGCAATTCCTCGCCGAGAAGTACCGGATGGTTCTCAAACTGGATGCGCTGACCGCCATCCTCGGGCTCGGCTACATCATCGGCCTGAGATACTCCTCGATTATAGTGGCGGGAAGCTTCCTCTCCTTTCTTATCTTCGTGCCGGCCGTTTTCTTCTTCGGACAACACCTTGGCGATACCATCATCGCTCCGGGAACGAAAGCCATCGCCATGATGACCGAGAGGGAGATCTTCTCCGCATATGTCCAGAAGATCGGGATCGGCGCCATTGCCTGCGCCGGGATTATCGGCATCATCAAATCGGCAAAGATCATCGTCTCCTCGTTTGCAGTTGGATTCAAAGAAATGTTCGGCACATCGCATGCTGGCGCAACGATAAGAACGGATAGAGATATCTCCATGAAATTGATAATCTCCCTGGTCGGCATCTTCCTGCTATCCATACTCGTCTTCTTTACATTTGTAACCAAGGCGTTTTCCGTTGCTATCGTCGGGCTGATCATCGTGGTTATCCTCGCTTTCCTCTTCACTACCGTGGCGGCAAGGGCTATTGCCATCGTCGGAACGAACCCCGTTTCCGGTATGACGCTCATCACCCTCATCATCACGAGCCTCATTCTCTCCATGATCATTCCTGAAGGATCCGGAACCAAGGGGATGATCATTGCGCTCATCATGGGCTGTGTCGTCTGCACGGCGCTCTCCATGGCCGGGGGATTCATCACGGATCTAAAGATCGGCTACTGGCTTGGCGCCACACCTCAGAATCAGCAGAGGTGGAAGTTCTTAGGGACTGTAGTCTCTGCCTTATGCGTGAGCCTTGCCATCCTCGTCATCAACAAGGCTTACGGATTTGCCATCATGGAGGGTGGTGCTCTCGTTCCCAATCCGAATGTGCCGGCTCCGCAGGGGAACCTGATGGCAACCATCATCCAGAGCCTGATGGATCCGAACCAGCAGCAGCCCTGGCTGCTTTACGGAATCGGCGCTCTCATCGCCGTGATACTCGAGATGAGCAAAGTGCCTCCCCTTCCCTTCGCCCTCGGAATGTACCTCCCGATCCAGCTCACCACGCCACTTTTCGTCGGTGGATTCCTGGCCTGGCTGGTCGAGACGAGCAGCAAGAAGAAAGATGTCAGCGATGCGAGAAGAGACACGGGTATCCTCATCACATCCGGCTTCATTGCTGGCGGAGCGTTAATGGGAATGCTCGGCGCAGTCCTCAATCTTGACTGGCTAAAGGAGAGGATACTCCAGTACATCAGCATAGGCATGAACTACACATGGCAGACTCGGACCATCGGAGGAGAAACAATGCAAAAACTGGTAGAAGATGTGCCACGTGCCTATTATCAGCACTGGGGTCAGTGGATCGGTCTGATCATGCTCATAGTCATCTGCGTTTTCGTCTATTATTACTCAAAGCACGCTGCCAAAGAATAGTCAAGCTCTGTATAAAATTACGGTCAGGTGCTAGATAAGGAATTTGCCGTTCTGGAGGATATATCTGCTGTCTGAAGTGATGGTCACCTTCTCGACGAGGGCATCGTAGTGGTGCTTGCTCTTGTTCTTCCCGAGCCCATAGGAATCGCCGATGGCGAAGTGGCAGGTCCCGAAGGCCTTCTCAGCCTCGAGCATGTTCTTGCAGATCTTCGCTCCCCTGTTTGTCCCGATGCCAAACTCTCCGACTATCCTGCCTGATTCATCGCTCCCGATATTCTTGACCACGGCTTCGATTCCTTTCCCCTTGAATCTCACGAGCTTTCCAGCTTTGAACTCCATCTCTCCCCAACCGACCTTATCATCGATGAGGCTCATGACTATCCTGCCGGTGAAGGAATCCTCGACTGGGGCAGTGTAGCACTCCCCGGCGGGGAGATTGCCATGCTTTCCCTTCTTGCTGATATTTCCGTTGTCGTTTTCCCACCTTCTTCCTTCCAGGCTGAATCTGATGTCGGTTCCTAGAGGATTGGTCACATGGACCACTTTCGCGTCGGTCATCTTCCTGATCACCTTCCTGGAGAGATCGTCCATCTGCTTGAAGTCAATGTTGACGAGCCGCTCCATCATGTCCACCGTGATACCCGGCATCATACAGATCCTTCCATACCTGGAGCCGTTCCTGACCATGAAGTAGCGGAAAGGTTTCTCCTGGATCCTTGAATCGAGCATGTACATCGTGACGGTTACCTTTTTTATCATCTCCTCGAACAGCTTCGTCGGCTCCGTAATTGGCCGCAGTGTTTCAGTCATCAGGTAGGTCGTTGTCTCTGCCCCTGCCTTCTTGCACCAGAACGCCAGCGCTTCCGCCACAGGCATCTTCTGCCTATCGGTCACGAGAAGGACCTTCTCGCCTTTCTTGATTTTCAAAACATTCATAATCGCCTTCTTCGCGGCACTCAAAAGTTTATCCATTCTCCTTCTCCTTTCTCCAAGGTAATATTGCCTATGACCACAGCGCTGATTTTCAAAGCGGAGCAGCAAGCTTTTTAAAATACTTCACTGTTTCTTCATCAAGTCGGATGGTAACCTACCGCTTTCCATTCAGTGCCAGCGACGGGGGATGAGTTTACGGGTGATATGCTCCAGGCAGGGGAAGCTGTTCCTCACTCTCTTCAGGTACTGAAAGTCAAGTCTGGCTGTAACGACTCCTTCCCCATCCTGAAGGAGAGCTACGACCTTTCCCCAGGGATCGATGATGGCGCTGTGCCCATAGCTCGACCTTTTCTCGCTGTGCCTACCCGCCTGGGCTGGTGCCACGATGTAAACCTGATTCTCAATAGCTCTTGCTCTCAGGAGCGCCATCCAGTGGAACATCCCGGTATAGGAGGTGAAGGCAGAAGGAACGAAGATGATCTCCGCACCCTTCAGGGTCAGGCTCCTAAACAACTCCGGAAATCGCAGATCGTAACAGATGGTCATCCCCCATTTTCCCTTATCCGTCTTCACGAGTACGACGTCCTTTCCCCCCTCATAGTAGTTGGATTCCTGAAAGGCTGCCTTCCCCTTAATGTTGATGTTAAACAGGTGGATCTTTCTGTAAACGCCTATGCTCTTCCCTTTCGGATCGATCAGGACGCTCGTATTGTAAATCTTCTTGCTTCTCTTGATCTTCTCCGGAATGCTGCCGCATAGCAGGAAGATCCCGAGGTCCTTTGCCAGATTCCTCATTCTTTCTATCAACTCTCCGCCGATCGGTTCGGCATAGGGAATCTCTTCTCCTTCGGAGCTCAGATACGAGAAGTATTCCGGAAGTGCAATGAGCTCTGCTCCTCCGGAGGAAGCCTGCTTGATAAATCTTTCCGCCTTTTCGATGTTCAGGTCTCTTTTATCTGTGGAGTTCATCTGAATGGCAGCAACCTTGATCATAAAAAAGCTCCTCATTTTCTTGATAATTTTACCTTTTTCAACATCCTGACACAATTCATTTTTTACTGGAGTTTGCGGCGTTGATGCTACCCCGCTTTGATGGTATATTTTCAAATCAAGAAAATGGCTGGGAAAGGAAGAGCCTCTTGATGCTTAAAAGGATCAGGCTGTGGCACTTCATCGTGCTTCCCCTTATCACGATCTCCCTGCTCCTCTCTCTATGGTTTTACCTGCAGCACATCCTATTTAACCTGAGGGATCTTCCAGTCTTCTACACACACCTCTTCTACGGAATCAGAGCGGTTATCTCGTCTCTGGCCATGGCTTCGCTTGTTGCCTGGCTCGCCATCCGGTACCGAAGAAACTATGAAGAGGAGATCCGGAAGAAAACAGAGGAACTGGAGAAGGTTAAGGATTATCTTTACACGATAATCAACGATGCTGCGGAAGCCATTATCGGAATGGACCTCAACGGAAAGGTCACTTCATGGAACAAAGCTGCCGAGCAGATCTACGGATATTCTGAAAAAGAGATGCTGGGAAAGGGCTTTGAAAAGCTTCTCCCCGAGCATCTGCTGAAAAGCCAGGAACTGGAGATGATCTCCAGGGAGGTCAGCGCAAAAGGATACGTTAAGTCTCTCATCACAGAAAGGATAAGAAAGGATGGCCGTAAGATCTGTGTAGCCATCACGAGAACGGCGTTGCGGGACAAAAGTGGAAATCCCATCGGAAGCTCGGCCATAGTCAGAGATATAACAAAGCTGAAGGAAATGGAAACCAAGCTCATAGAATCGGAGAGGCTGGCCGCCGTTGGCGAGCTCGCCGCCAGCATCGCCCATGAGATAAAGAATCCTCTCGCAGGCATCAGAAGCGCAAGCGAGATCATCGTCGATTCCTTCCCCTATGGGGATCCCAAGCGGGAGATGACCGAAGAGAGCATCCATCAGATCGACAGGCTCGACAGGACGATCAAAGACCTGCTTGTCTTTGCCAAGCCCAAGGCTCCAGTTAAAGAGGAATGCAATATCAACGATATCGTCAACAGGGTCTTCATAGTCCTGAAGGAAGATCCCGCTGGAGAAAATCTCAAAATTGAAACACGGCTCTCTGAAAACCTGTCATCCCGGAGAGCCGACCATCAGCAGATTGAACAGGTTCTCTTCAATGTGGGGTTGAACTCCATGCAGGCGATGAATCATCATGGAACGCTCACCATCCGGACCTATGAAAGGGATTCTAAGGCTTGCATCTCCTTCACCGACACGGGAACGGGGATTCCCGAAAACATCAGGGATCAGATATTCAAACCCTTTTTCACGACCAAGGCAAGGGGGACGGGCCTCGGCCTTTCCATCGTCAAGAAGATAGTTGCTTCTCACGGCGGCGAAATCAAGATCGAGACCGAAGAAGGAAAAGGGACGACCTTCACAATCTGCCTTCCCTGATCCCCTTCAGGATAAAGAGTAGTGCATTAATACCTCGAATGTTCTATGATAAGGAAGCATGAGCTATTTAACATGAGTGCGATCATAGCGGGTATCAGGCGTGGGTAGCGAGAAAATCCTTATCGTAGATGACGAAAAGATCATACGGATGACACTGAAGGAACGCCTTCAGAAGGAGGGGTATCAGGTCCTCGAAGCCGAGAAAGGGGAACAGGCTCTATCGTTTCTCGGCGAAGAGGGAATTGACCTTATCCTCCTTGACTACAGACTCCCTGATCTGAATGGCATCGAGATCCTCAAGCGTGTCATATTAAGTTATCCCGACACGATGACCATCATGATGACTGCCTATAGCAGCATCAGCAACGCCGTGGAAGCTATCAAGCTCGGTGCCCACGATTACATCAACAAGCCGTTCAGCCACGACGATCTCATTAT
>JBFMGF010000058.1 GCA_040752675.1 Acidobacteriota bacterium | reverse complement strand
ATTGGGCAATCAAAACCACGATATCGAAGCAGCAAGAGAAGCATGGGATTTCTTAAGTCAGCATACATTGAGCGGCTCAGGAGTTGTGGATCCGGGAATTGCCTTCCATCTGCAAGTTCGCAAAAATAAATGCCGTCCAGCGGAAAAACGAAATTCTTATCCTGGTCACCCGCGTTGAATTTCCGTAATCTCTGGGAGCCCATGGTGAAATAGAGGATCCTCGAAAGTTCTTACGGTGACAGGCCGTATTTCGATGCGAGCTCCTTGTTCAGCATGATTTTCACTTCGCTCTTCCCGGAGACGATAGAGCTTCTGACATCTTCCATACCATCAATGCGGGATATCATTCTGACCGCTTCGTCTGCCAGCACTGCGAGGAACTCCGTATCATCACCGTAGAGATGAATGCTGACCCTCTCGATCGGGCTTTCGCTGTCATCATCGTCATTCCAGAATCCGATCTTCGCTCCTGGTAGAACCGGATGCTCTTTCCTGATGGTATCGCGTATATTTTTCACCTGTTCTTCCGATAGATCGTTCCTGCTGAACGTAATAACGCTTCCTGCATCATTGTCCGAAAAGTAGCTATAGACAGACTCTATGAAAAACTCGTCCTGATGCTCGAAGAGGTAATCCTCCATGATGCTCACATATTCTTCCACCTGAGATTTGTAGAAATAGTCAAAGAACTCGTAGCGCATCCCGAGCCTGTCCTGCTCTATCCCGCCGGAGAAAGGCCTGGCATCCACCCATCCTGCAAGGAACGGAAGAAGCCCGAAAGCAAAAACCCCGATGATGATGAACAACATCGCGACACGATGTCTCATCGTCCATTGAAGAGCGCCGATGTATCGATCCTGAAGGATACTGATGAACTGCGTCTCTTTCTTCACTTTCCTGGACAGGATTTTCGACGCCATGAGAGGGATGAGCGTGAGCGAAACAAAGAGCGAGCAGATGAGGGTAATCGCGATCGATATGCCGACCTCCTTGAGCCAGACGGACAGTTCATCCTTGCCTCCGACGATGAGCGGGAGGAAGACGATCAATGTCGTCATGGTCGCACAGGTGACCGCAATGCCAACCTCTTTCGCTCCGGAGATCGACGAACCGACCGGATCTCCTGTTGCGAGATACTTTCTGTAAATGGCTTCAAGGACGACGATCGCATTATCGACGAGCATCCCCACACCGAGCATTAATCCCATCATGGAGAGGATGTTGAAGCTCTTCCCCAGGACGAAAAGCACAACCGACGCCGTTACGAGCGAAAGGGGAATAGCGAGAGAAACGATCGCCGTTGCATCGATCCTTCGCAGGAAAAAATAGAGAACGAAGATGGCAAGGAATCCACCGATGATCCCGGCATTTCGAAGTCCGTTCAGGCTATCCATTATATCCTGCGCCTGATCGTTCCATATGAAAAGATCGATCCCCTCCAGAAGCGGATCCTTCCCGATATCGTCGTGGATCGCCTCAAGCACCTTCCGCGCGACATGGACGGTATTCGCCGATGATTCCTTGAATGCTTCAAGAGCCACGGCGTTCTGCCTGTTCAGGTGCCTGCCGAGCGTCAGAGCCGGCTCCTCGTAGGTGATCGTGGCGACATCCTTCAACTTCAAACCTCTCTCATTGACCTGGAAATTCTCGAGAAGCTCGAGAGCATCGAAATTGCCGAGAACTCGAACGTTGTGGTGGAATCTCTCCTCTGAAACCTTCCCGATACTCATCTGAGTATTCGCTCCCTGGAGCCTGCGCACGAGCTGCGTCACATCGACGCCATGCTCCTTTATCTTATCCAGGATGAGATAGATGTTGATGTCTTTCGCCTGAACGCCGTTCAACTCCACCTTGGCGACTCCGGGAATGGGCCGTATCTTGTTCGCGATCCTCTTGTCGAGGAGGTCGTAGTTTTTTGAAAGATCCACGCCGGGAGCAGAGATCCTTGCTTGAACGACCGGGATGTCGGTCGTGTTGAAATTGAATACATAGACATGCTCGACATCATCGGGCATCTCCCTTCTCGCAATGTCGAGCTTCTCATCGACCTGCACTCTCATCATATCGAGCTTCTTTCCCCAGTCGAACGTGAGCTGGAAGGAAGCAGAATCGGGCTCGGCTGTCGATCGTATCTTCTTCAACCCGCTCAGCGTCGAGAGCATCTCTTCGGCAGGTTTGATGATGTTCTTTTCGATGTAAACGGGGCTGGAATTCGGGTACGGGATCCATATCCACATCTCCGGCCAGTCGAGCGTCGGGAGGAACGCAAGCGGAATTCTGTAGATGGCGATCGCTCCCAGCAGGAGGAGAGAGACGTAGACCATGAACGTGGCAACCGGGC
Organism: Acidobacteriota bacterium; assembly: GCA_040752675.1. Classification (NCBI taxonomy): domain Bacteria; kingdom Pseudomonadati; phylum Acidobacteriota; species Acidobacteriota bacterium. The sequence continues at coordinate 1,614 of JBFMGF010000058.1, read as the reverse complement.
GTCTGACTGATAGCTGTGCAATCTTCATCTTTTTTCCAGATCAAGCCTTGCTTTCGAGTTCCGTCCCGACGCGCACCCGCTTACTCTCTTTCCCGGGAACCACGAGGACTCCTTTGCGGTCAACGACGGCATAGACGCACGGAATAACGATGAGCGTGAGGAATGCAGCAATCGCAAGCCTCCCGATGACCGTGATCGCCATCGGCGCTTTTATCTCCGCTCCCTCACCGAGGCCGACCACCATCGGTAGAAGCCCCAAGACGGTGGTGGCCGTCGTCATGAGAATCGGCCTCAACCTTACTTTTCCAGCTTCAACGATCGCTGAAAAACTTGTCCATGCCCGCTGCTCTTCGGAGCTGCCCGATGTAATCAACGAGAACGATGGCGTTGTTCACGACGATTCCGGACAGCATCACGATCCCGATCATGACGACGATATTGATGATATTCCCGGTAAGAGCGAGCGCGAGGACCAACCCGATCAACCCGAGCGGCACGGTAAAAATGATGATGAACGGATTCACGAAAGACTCGAACTGTGCCGCCATGACGAAATAGACGAGGAAAATTGCAAGGGTGAACGCGAACAGGAGCGATCTGTACGACTGGCGCATCTCCTGATTTTCCCTCGAGATCTGCGCCGTCACGTTCGCTGGCAAGGGGTAGCTTTTGAGCAGCTCATCGATCCTGCCCGCGACCGTACCCAGGTTGATGCCCGAGAGATTCGCAGTCACGACGGCAGCCCTTTTCTGGCCGATCCTCCGTATTTCATTCGGACCGGTCTCGACGTGAACATCAGCCACGGAGCTGAGCAGTATCGGAATGCCGTTGACGTTCGAAACGATCAGGTTCTTCACTTCATCGATCGTCGTCTCGGAAAGCGGATGCGTAAAGACTCGGACATCGATCTCCCGCTCGCCTTTATTCAACTGCGTCGCGACATCGCCTTTTATCTTCTGCCTGATAATGTTCGACAATGTCATCAGGTCGAGATTCCATTTCGAGAGCCTGTCCCTGTCAAAGATTATCTGGAGCTCCGGATTTCCCTTCTCGAAGCTCGATTTCACATCAACGATCCCGGGGAACTCGCCGATCCTGGCTGCAATGTCATGGGAGACCATCGCCACCTCATCGACATTGTTCCCGTAGACCTCGACAGGCGTTTTGAACGAGAATGTCGTCGGTCTTCCGAATTTGTATTCGACGTGTTCGTATCCTTCCAGAATCTGCCGTATAGAGCGTATGATCCACCGCTCTTCTTCTCTCTTCCCCCTGTTGCGTATCGCGCGACATTTATCTGTGCGATATTCTCTCCCTGTCCCGTCTCCGTCTCCGTCGTCAGCTGGAAAGCTCCTATCGAGCTGAAGCATGATTGAACACCGTCAAGAGCAGTGATCTTTTCTTCCATCGAACTGACGATCTGGTTCGTCATGGTCGGCGGCGTTCCCTAGGGAAGCTCGATTCTGAAATAGAATTCCCCCTGGGAGAGCGACGGGACGAGCTCGACTCCCAATTTACCCATGGCAAAAACCGACAGGGCAAAGAGAACGAATGCCCCAAGGATGACGGCATACCTGTATCGCAACGAAAACGACAGGAATCTTGGATAATTGT
>JBFMGF010000057.1:22103-55696 GCA_040752675.1 Acidobacteriota bacterium | reverse complement strand
AAAGCCTGGGCCAGCGGAATCGAGCTTCTTGAGAAGTTCGCTAACACCCTTGAGGAACATCGTTTTGGAATCTTAAACTACTTTGATCATCGGATGACAACAGCAAGGGTGGAAGGACTCAATAATAAAATCAAGGTGCTGAAGCGCCAGGCATACGGATATCGAGATATGGATTACTTTAAACTGCGGCTATACTTCCTTCATGAGACCAGGTACGCATTAGTCGGATGAGCTAGAAAAATTGCCTTGCCTTTGAGGAGTTCCTCTTATTCCGATAGGATCGTTCAGAAAAATCAATTTCTGCCATGATGCGTCCCCGAAAAATAATTCTTCACAAAAAAGATTTTTTGATAATATATCAACAAGTATTTTTGCTTTGATGTCATGCTATTTTATCGAGAGCTTGCTGTCAAGGATTGTTTGGTTTAACTTATAAAAATAAAAAAGGATGGAAAAATGGTCAGATTTCCAAGAAGATTTTTTCCAAAGTTAACGGCTCTGTGTTTCTTATTGATGTTTCTTCTCATGGTGACACATGCCTTTTCTGAAGAGGGGACATCTGAAATCCGCGGCAAGGTTCTTGCGTCCGATGCCAGAACTCCCATTGCAGGAGCCACAGTCAAGGCTTACCACATCGCGTCAGGCAAGCTCTTCAACAGCATCCCCACCGATGCTTCAGGGTCGTATTCACTGAAGCATCTCCCCTATGGCTATTATGATATTGCGGTGGAAACGGAAGAAGGGCTCTTCATTTCGACTCAGGCTCTCAATATTGCTCCCAACACGAAGACTTCCATCTCCTTTGCCATAAGCTCCTTTGAAGAGCAGCCGGCAGAATGGTGGGAGGGAAAAGAGAAGCCTCAGATTCCAGTGCTCAAGAAAGAATCGACCGGGATCGCCAGGATTCTGGAGAAGAAAGGTGCCAAGGCGTTCTTCAAGAGTGGCAAGGGAGTCGCCACGATTCTGGCCGGGTCCGCTGCTGCGATTGGCATTGCCATCGCTGCTGGTGGAGATGATGGCAGACAAAGTCCTTACTAGGCATAGGGTGTCTTCGAAATGCGATCAATACGGGCCAGCAATTTCTAAAAATCTTTTGATCGCATGTTCAAATCTTTTATTTTAAACGGTCCCCCGCGCTCCTTGACGATCCAGTTGGATGGCAAGAGACCTAAGCACGCACTCTGAAATTGCCATTTTCGGTGAAAATACCGATCTGCTGGATGAGAGGAGCCTCTTCCCAAGAGATAACAATAAAATCCCGCCTCTCTGATGCCCTGAAACATCCAGGCATATTGCTGCTTTCTTACTTCCTCTGGGCCATTTGAATGAAAAGATCGAAATCCCCGTGGCAGAAAAAGCAGGGTTGTCAAGCCTGGGCTTCATTTGAATTTTTCTAGACGGGAATTATATTTAATTGAGAAACTTGAGTTCCTGGGTTTGAATCATATGGGAGCGATGATGATAAGAAAATCGAAGATTCCTTTGATTCTCATCACCACGGTTTTTCTCTTATCAGCGGTCATCTTTCTTGCCTTTGACTTGCAAAGGAAAAGCAGAGATGAGATCATCAAGGACTTCAAGGATTACGAGCTCCTCCTGGCCCAACAGATATCAACAAACATACAGAATTTTCTCATGGCCAGGAGGCATGGTCTGAACTTGCTCTCTTCGTTTCCCAGCATTCAACGTCACGAAGACCAGGAGATGGAAACCGACATTCATGATTGCTCCTCCTATTTCAGAAAGCTCTATATCAAAGATGTTTTCATCATGGATGAAAGGGGGCATCTGGTCTTTTCATCCGGCAGGACTTCCATCGATGTGGAGAATCTGAAAGAACATTTCTGGGGCTGGGCTCAGAAGAGTGAACATATAGAAAAGATACAGGTCTTCCACTGGGGTGAGACAGCAGGACCATCGGATTTTGGTCCCCAGGAAAAAAAGAAGTATTTAAATCTTGCCCTGGCCAAGCCTTTATATCTGGATGCCCAGGATCAGGGTCGTTCCGCCGCCAGGCAAAAGTTCAATGGTGTCATTGTGATGGTCCTCGACATGGAAAGATTCCTCAGGGAAGTCGCTTTAGATTTAGGCTTGAGAAGAAGTTTTGATGCGTGGATCATCGATTCCAAGGGAATCCTCCTCTTCCAGGTCCGTCACCCGGAGATGCAATTCAACAGCATTCAACAGGTCCAACCAGAGTGTTATCGATGTCATATCTCTTTTGACTATGTCGAACAAATCGTTCAAAAAAGCCAGGGGACGACCGTCTACCGCATGAATGGGGAGCCAGAGAAACTGGCCTCCTTTTCACCTATGGAATTTGAAAACGCCAAATGGATCGTTGTATCTAGCAGCCCTTACAGTTACGCCATCGCTTTCCCCAGGAAGATGCTTAAAGAAACTTTTCTTCTGATCACGGCGATCGTCCTGATCCTTTCATTCGGCTCTCTTGTCTTCTATAGAAATTATAAAGAAACCCTCGCCTCCCGCGCCCTGGCCAAGCACTGGAAGGAGAGGGCAACACTCAAGACGCAATGGAAAAAGGCGGAAGAAGCCTTGAAAAAACTCTCCAACGCCATCGAGCAAACAGCCGATATGGTGCTCATCACCGATGCGAAGGGAATCATCGAGTATGTGAACCCCTCCTTCAAGTTGATCACGGGATATACCCGGGAGGAAATCATTGGAAAGACTCCGGCCATCTTGAAATCAGGAAAGCATGATCAGCCGTTTTATGAGCGCTTATGGAAAACGATTCTCTCCGCAAGGACATACAAAGGAATCATCATCAACGCCAAGAAGAATGGCGAGCTATTTTATTCGGAGACCACCATCACGCCTGTTCTTGATGATAAAGGGCGAATCACGCACTTCGTGGCGACGAATAAAGACATCACGGAGCAGAAACATCTTCAGGAAAAAATTTCCAGCATCTATGACCTGAGCCGGAAAATGATCACCCTCCTCAATGAGGAACAGATCATCCGCACGATCCTCGAGACCGCCCGGAAGATTCTGAATTTTGAAGTGTGCGATTTTCTCCTCGTTGATGACAATAAACAGGAATTGGTCGTCTTCGACAGCACGGAAATTTTCCCCATCGCCAAGGGGTTTCGAATTCCCATTCATACGGGCAAGGGAATCACCGCTGCTGTGGCTCGATCGGGGGAAGCCATCAACCTTCCAGATACCAGCCTGGATGACCGATATATCCCCATCAGATTTCAAAAAGGTTCAGAATTGTGTGTTCCGGTCAAAGTCAAGGAGAAGGTGATCGGCGTCATCAATGTCGAAAAGGGCGAGCTTCGAGCTTTTGATGAAGAGGATGAGCTCCTCCTTTCGGAGCTGACCTCCCAGGCCGCCATCGCCATGGAAAATGCTCACCTCAACAAAACGATCATACGAGCCAAAGAAGAATGGGAACGGACCTTTGATTCGGTCTCTGACCTCATCGCGATCATCGACACCGATTTTCGCATCAGGCGGGTGAACAAAGCGATGGCCGACCGCCTTGGTTATACTCCAGAAGATATGGTGGGAATGAAATGCTACGAAGCCATTCACAAAGAAAAACAACCGCTGGACTTCTTCCTCCACCCTCAACTTCTGGTCGATGACCGGGAACATCAGGTGGAATACCATATAGAGTCATTGGGCGGAGATTTCATCATAACCGCTTCACCCATCTATGACGACCAAGGGCAGGTTATGGCATTTGTCCATTTGGCCCACGATATCACCATCCGCAAGAAGGCGGAACAGGCCTTGCAGCAAAAGAGCAAGGGCGTTCAATTGCTTCAGGAAGCCGCGATTGCAGCTAACATGGCCTCTTCAGTGGAGGAGGCGATTCAGACAGTTCTCGATAAGGTCTGTGCTTACTCCGGCTGGCCGATCGGACATGCCTATATCATTAAAGAAACAGAAGGCAAGCTCATTCCCAGCTCTCTATGGCATTTCCAGCATCCTCAGCGTTTCGAAACATTCCGGAGGGTCACCGAAGAGACAAGCTTTGCTCCCGGAGTCGGACTGCCTGGCCGCGTCTGGTCCAGCGGGAAGCCGGCATGGATCAAAGATGTCAACAAAGATCCGAATTTCCCCAGAGCGAAGCTTGCCAGGGATATCGGAGTCAAATCTGGTTGCGCCTTTCCCGTCTTGATCCGAACGGAAGTTGTGGCCGTTCTGGAATTTTTCTCAGAGCAGGAAATGGAGCCCGATGAGTCGCTGATGCAGATCATGGTTCCTATCGGCACCAATCTCGGGAGGGTGATGGAACGCAAGCGGGCAGAGGATAAGCTGCAAAAATCGGAAGAGAAGTATCGCACCATTTTCGAAAATGCCGTCATGGGGATATTCCAAACAACCGTGGACGGGCATTACATCACCGCCAACCCAACACTGGCGCGGATCTACGGATATGACTCCCCTGAAGAATTGATGGAATCGCTCAAAGATCTCAATCATCTTTATGTCAAACCGGGCCGCCGCGAGGAGTTCATCCGATTGGTGGAAGAAAACGACTCCATCTCGAGGTTTGAGTCGGAGGTCTATCGCAAAGATGGCTGTGTGATATGGGTGTCAGAGGACGCACGCGCTGTCCGGGATGACCGGGGCCACCTGACCGGATTCGAGGGGACGACGGTGGACATCACCGAGCACAAGATCGCTGAAAAGGCTCTTCGGGAATCGGAGGAGAAATACAAGGCGGCTGTGGAGGAATCCCTGATCGGCGCTTACATCATTCAGGAGGGAATGTTCAAATTCGTCAACAAGCGCTTATGCGAGATCCTGGGCTATCGCTATGATGAGATCGTTGAGAAACTTAGCCCTCTCGATCTGACACACCCCGATGATAGAGAGGTAGTTCAGACAAATATTGAAAATCGCTTGAGAGGAGATATCAAAACCGCAGAGTATGAAATCAAGGCGATCAAGAAAAATGGGGAGATCATCCCGATCAGAGTCCTTGGCAATGTAGCATCCTACAAAGGCAAGCCCGCCATCATTGGAACGATGCTCGATCTCAGCAAAGAAAAAATCCTCGAGATTCAATTGATGCGCTCGCAAAAAATGGAGAGCCTGGGTCAACTGGCAGGCGGCATCGCTCATGACTTTAATAACATTCTCGGTATCATCAGCGGGTCCCTGGACATCATTCAAAACAATGACCTCCAGGAAAAATCCAAAAAATTGATCAATATGTCGATGGATGCCGTAGCGAGAGGCTCTGAAATTGTCAAGCGCCTCCTTCTCTTCGCCAGGACGGAAGAGGCCAAGCTCATCCCTGTTTCTCTTCCTCTCGTTATTGAAGATACGGTCAAAATCCTGGAGCACACCTTCGAAAAAAACATCTCCATCAGGACGAACATCCAGGATTCCAATGCTTTCATCATGGCCAATAAGGAACAACTGATCCAGGCCATTTTGAATATCTGTATGAATGCCAGGGACGCCATGCCCTCCGGAGGAACCCTCGATATCAGCCTAAAGGGAATCCATCAAAAAGAATTGTTGCAGAGGTTCTCTGAAGTTCCTCATGAAGAATACTTCGCTCTGCACATTTCCGATTCCGGCGTGGGCATGGATGATTGGACAAAGGAACATATCTTTGACCCATTCTTCACCACCAAAGAAAAAGGGAAAGGGACCGGATTGGGGCTCTCCATCGTTCATGGGATCATCACCAGACATAAGGGGCTCATTGATGTGAGAAGTGGCCGCGGGATGGGAACCACCTTCTCCCTGTACCTGCCTGAGGCCTCGTTACCTTCGGAAGCCCCAGCCATTTCAGGACAAGAGGGGGAAATAGAGGGAGGGCGCGAAACGATTCTCATCGTCGAAGATGAAGAGGCTTTGAGAGAAGTGTTGAGGGAACTGCTCATTCCCCTTGGATATCGTGTCCTCGAAGCTCAGGATGGAATGGAAGCCATCGCTTTGTACAAAGACAAAGCCTCTTCGGTCGACCTCATCATTCTCGATATCGGTTTGCCCAGGGTCTCTGGGGACCAGGTCTTTGTCAAATTGAAAGAGATCAACTCCCAGGTCCATGTTCTGGTCGCCAGCGGTTATCTGGAAACTCCTAAGAAAACGGACCTCATGAAGCTCGGCGTGAAGGCTTTCCTCCAAAAGCCTTACACCCTCAGGGAAGTGGCCATAACGGTTCGAAGGATCATGAACGAGCGCCAGAAAGAAATGGTTCCACAGATGTAGCTCTTCCTGAGGAATATCCGCTGAGCTTTGCCTTGTCATTGCCATGACATTGATAGGAATTTCTTTTTTCTATTCAGTGGCATGTTGTCAACTTTTCCCCGATTCATCCACTCTTGATGCTGGTCAACTTCTCCGGATAATGTATATACCTGTAGAAAGATGATTGTCAAGAGGGAACGAGCAAGTGGAATCAGGGATGGATAGGGAAGCAAAGGGGAGAGAAGAGGCCGGAATGAGGCAAACTTTTCCTCAAGAAAGAATCATCCATTCATTCCTCAAGGGAGAATCACCCCGTCAAAAGATATCCGCTGGTGCGCCTTCTGGCTCGATGATGTGGTGAACTCCTTGAGGAGGGGGAGGGCGCACGGAAATAAATAGCTGGTTTGCGGGAAGAGGTTCTCTGTGCTACCTTAGCGAAGGAGGTTTTTATGGCAAAGCATAGGATTGCATGGTTACCAGGAGACGGAATCGGTGTGGAAGTCCTCGAAGCGGCAAAGATTGTTCTCGATAGACTGAAGCTCGATGCCGAATACATCCATGGTGATATAGGGTGGGATGTCTGGTGCGGGGAGGGTGATGCACTTCCCCGGCGCACCATCGACCTGTTGAAGAATGTCGATGCAGCGATGTTTGGAGCCATCACGTCCAAACCTGTTAAAGCTGCGGAAGAAGAGTTGTCCACGGAACTAAAAGGTAAGGGGCTTGTCTATCGGTCTCCAATCGTCAGGATGCGCCAGCTCTTTGACCTTTATACCTGCCTTCGTCCCTGCAAAGCCTATCCAGGCAATCCTCTCAATTATAGAGAAGGAATCGATCTCATCGTCTTCCGTGAGAACACTGAGGATCTATATTCAGGAGTGGAATTCAACGCCGTGCCGGCCGAACTTGTCGAGGTCCTCTCAAAACATTCAGTACCATTTGCCGCTTTCAAGGACTTGCCACATGACCGATACGCAATCTCCTGCAAGATCAACACGCGCAAGGGGTCCGAAAGAATTGTCAGAATGGCTTTCGAATTCGCAAGAAAGTTCGGGCGCAGGAAAGTGACCATAGTCCACAAGGCTAATGTCGTCCGCGCAACGGATGGTCTCTTCCTAGAAGCAGCTAGAGATGTGGCAAAGTCCTATCCTGAGATCCTGTTTGACGAAGCCAACATTGATGCCATTTGCATGTGGCTTCTGAAGAATCCGTTCAACTATGACGTTCTGGTGGCTCCGAATCTTTACGGAGACATCATCTCCGATCTCTGCGCGCAGTTGGTGGGCGGACTTGGATTCGCTTGTTCCGGAAACATCGGAGACAGGCTCGCCGTCTTCGAGCCAACACATGGCTCGGCCCCGAAGTATGCCGGTCAATACAAAGGCAATCCCATCGCCACGATCCTGGCTGCCAAGATGATGCTGGACTGGCTCGGTGAAATGGAAAAGGGTGATCAGATCGAGAAAGCTGTCGCGGCCGTAATAAGAGAAGACAAGGTCAGGACCTACGATATGGGTGGAAGCAGCACGACGCTGGAAATGGCTGATGCCATCACCTCTAAATTATAGAGCAGCTGTCTAGAGGACACTGCAGACATATTTCAATACAGTGAGCATCGAGGAGAAAACATCAATGCATGAGAACGATACCAGTATAGTGATCCATGATGTAGGCATGAGGGATGGGCTTCAGGTAGAGAAGCCGATCGTCCCTACTGAACTGAAGATGAAATGGATACAGAATCTGATTGAATCAGGAGTGGATATCATTCAGATCGGCTCGTTCGTTCATCCTGAGAAAGTTCCGCAGATGGCAGATACGGACAGATTGTTCGCGCATCTTGCATGGCAAATCAGGCAGAATTCAAGAACAGCAATTGATCCCGGATTGATATCAGATCAACAAACGAAACCGGATTCTGAAACGAAGCAGGGCTCTGTGGTTCTATCCGGTCTGGTATTGAATGAGAGGGGACTCGAGCGAGGGATGGCCTGCGGCGTGGAGCTCTTCTGCATGGGAATTTCGGCAAGCGACACCTACAGCAGAAAGAACACAGGGATGAGTTCCGGGGAAGCTTTAAAACGAATCCTCGTCATGGCGAAAAGGGCACTCGATGCAGGGAAGAAGGTCCAGGTATCGGTCCAGAACGCCTTTGGCTGCAGCTATGAAGGACTTGTTCATGAAGAAGCAGTTCTCAAAATCGCAAAGCAGTATCTTGATGCCGGACTGAAGAACATCAGCCTGGCGGACACGTCCGGTCATGCCCACCCGCAGCAAGTCGAGCGCTTGTTCGATACCGCAATGAATCAAGGAGCGAAGTCGGGCCAGGCAGAGTTCGCCTGCCATTTTCACGAAACATACGGACTGGGGCTTACAAATTGCTATGCTGCTATGAAAACGGGAGTCAGATACTTCGAAACCTCTTTCGGCGGTCTCGGGGGTTCCCCATTCTCAGCCAGGTCGAGTGGGAACATATGCACTGAGGATTTCATCTACTTTCTCCAGCGGATGAACCTGCGCCTGGATGTTGATCTCGACAGGATAATCGAGATCACGAAAGATGCCAGCCAGTTTCTTAACCGTGCGCTTCCAGGCTTCCTGCACAGAATCGGCCGGCTCCCGATACAATCCGCACAAGAGAGCTAATAAAGAAAAAAGCGCATGGGACAACATAAGCGTAATATGAGACTTTGAAATGAAGATACTATCGGGAATACGCATCATAGATCTGACGAATGTTCTAGCGGGACCATTCGCCACGATTCATCTGGCGCTCCTCGGTGCAGAAGTCATAAAGATTGAGAATCCATCCGGCGGAGACCTTGCCCGCAAACTGGGAGCGGCTCCCAATCTCAACAAGCAACTGATGGGGACGAGCTTCCTCGCACAGAACGCCAACAAGAAATCGCTGACCCTGAACCTGAAGTTGGATGAAGGGAAGGATATCTTCCGAAAGATCGTCAAGACGGCGGACGTCGTCGTTGAGAATTTCCGTCCTGGTGTCATGGAACGCCTGGGCCTCGGCTACGAGAGACTGCGAGAGATCAATCCCAGTCTTATCTACTGTGCCATCTCGGGATTCGGGCAGACAGGACCGGACGCCTTCAAGCCTGCTTATGACCAGATCATCCAGGGACTGAGCGGAGTCATGGCGATCAATGGAGATGAGAGGCTAAATCCTCTGCGCTGCGGCTTTCCAGTATGCGATACTGTCGGTGGACTGAATGCGGCTTTTGCCATCATGGCTGCCATGTTCCATCGTGAGAGGACCGGAGAAGGTCAGTTCATCGATATTGCGATGATAGACTCCATCATGCCCCTGATGGGCTGGGTCGCTGCCAATCTTCTGATCGGAAAGAAGCAGCCGGTTCTGATGGGGAATGACAACTTCACGGCGGCTCCTTCTGGGACCTTCCGCACGAAAGACGGCTACATCAACATCGCCGCCAACGAGCAGAAACAGTGGGAGGCTCTAACCGATATCCTGAACCTGGCCTGGCTTAAGAGCGACCCGCGCTTCCAGGAACGGGACACGCGAAAAGCCAATCGTAAGGAATTGACGCCTATTCTCGAAGAGAAGTTGATGGAAAAGACAACGACGCACTGGGCCGAGGTCCTCAATGAACGGGAGATCCCTTCCGGCGAAATTCTGAAGCTCGAAGATGCTCTGCTGCAGGATCAGATCAAGCACCGCGGGACGATCAGAGAAGTCAATGTGCCCGGCATCGGCGGAGTCAAGCTCTTTAACCTGAGCGCGAAGTTCGAGAAGACTCCTGGGAGTATCGATGCTCCGCCTCCTCGCCTCTCCGCCCACACCGAAGAGATCCTCACCGAACTGGGCTACACAAAAGATGAGATCGGAGCCCTGAGAGATAAGAAGGTTGTTTAGCAAATGATTTAGGATTTGGAGAGAGATATGGGAATGACAATGGTGGAGAAGATCCTGGCGAAAGCCACGGAACAATCTTCCGTCAAGGCTGGTGATCTCCTTGAGCCAGCGGTTGACCTCGCGATGTCTCACGATAACGCCGCCCTGGTTATCAACCAGTTCCTCGAGATATTCAGGGGAACTGGGCTCAAACCAGGAGTCTGGGATCCCTCAAGGATCGCCATCATCTTCGACCATCGCGTTCCCGCCGAGAGTTCGAAAACGGCGATCAATCAAAAGAGGGTGAGAAATTTCATAGCGGAGCAGGGCATCACGAAATTCCATGACATTCGCGGAGATGAAGGGGGCATCTGCCATCAGATCCTAGCAGAGAATGGCTACGTTCACCCGGGATGCCTGATCGTCGGAACCGACAGCCATACGACGAGCCACGGTGCGCTGGGCGCTTTCTCTTTTGGAATCGGCGCAACGGAGATGGCGTCTGTCTGGGCACTCGGGAAAGTCCTGAACATTGAAGTTCCGGGGACGATTAAGGTCGTCGTGAACGGTGCTTTCAGGAAGTGGGTTTCACCAAAAGATCTGATCCTCTATTTGATCGGAAAGATCTCGGCAGAGGGGGCAAACTTCAAAGTCATCGAATTTCATGGTCCAGCCATCAGGAAGATGTCAACTTCGGGACGATTGGTCCTCTGCAACATGTCCGTCGAGGCAGGCGCCACGTCAGGCATTGTTCCGCCCGATATAGAAACCATCCGCTATTTGAGAGAGGAAGCCGGGTTAAAAGAGATAATCCTCACTGATCAGACGGGTTTCTTTGGACCCGACGCAGATGCAATTTACGATAAGGTCATCGAGGTAGATGCTTCCATGCTGGAGCCCATGATCGCCTGTCCCCACACCGTGGACAACGTGAAGCCACTCCATGAAGTCGAGGGAAAGAAGGTTGATCAGATAGTAATAGGCTCTTGCACCAATGGGCGGCTCGATGATCTTGCCATCGCGGCGGAAATTCTCAAAGGGGAAAAGATTGCCCGAAGCGTCAGGATGCTCATCTTCCCTGCCTCGGCCAGAATTTATCGCCAGGCTCTTGAAAAAGGTTACATCGCTGACTTCTTGAAATCAGGCGCAGTCATCATGAACTCCGGCTGCGGCCCATGCCTGGGTGTGCATCAGGGAGCGCTCGCGGACGGAGATGTCGCTCTGGCAACAACAAATCGCAACTTCAAGGGGCGAATGGGGAATTCCGATGCGGAGGTCTATCTCTGTTCTCCTGCCGTTGCAGCAGCCAGCGCCATCACCGGCGTCATCACTTCTCCCGAAACACTCTTCATCGCCGTATCAAAAAACAAGAAGATTTCAAGAAACAGAAGATCCCAAGCAGAACTCTGAAAAGAGTGAGAAAGGAGCAAGCTAAATGCCCAGGGTCGTCTTGAGCTTAGGGGATGACATTTCGACTGACATCATCTATCCGGGAAGGTTCATGGCAACGGTTCTTCCATCAGAGACCCCGCAGTATGCCTTTACCGATATGGCCGAATTCAACGCGAAGCTCAGGAAGAAAGAGGTTCCTGCGGGAAGTGTCATCATCGCCGGTAAGAACTTCGGCTGTGGGTCCTCGCGGGAGCAAGCCGTTTCCTGCCTTAAAGGCCATGAACTCATCGTTATCGCGAAAGATTTTGCCAGGATATTTCTCCAGAATTCGATCAATCTCGGATTGAAGACCATCGTATGCCCAGGGATCGAAGCCTCGGAAGGGGATGAACTGGACATAACAGCCGATAAGGTCATCAACCGGGCGTCGGGCAAGCAATTTGAAATAGTACCTCTGCCTGCGGCACGCCAGGTCATCATAGACGCCGGCGGCCTCATCCCGTACACCCGCCAGAAACTTCTGCGCTAGATCATAAAAATGGCTGCGGGGAATTCAGGAATTTCCTGAATTCTGATAGACTATAGATGATTGAGATGGATTTTTGAATCATAATATAGAAGAAAAAAATGAAGAAGCTTGTAATAAGAATATGTTCGACATTCTTCATCCCCTCTCTCATTATCATCCTCGCTTTCGGCGCTCCGGCAAGAAAACCTGCCGCAAAGAAGAAGATCAACCTTGCGTTGAGGGATAAGCTCGCAGCCATTGCCTCATCCAAATGCCTCGTGAAGGCAAATGTCGGAATAAAGGTGGTTTCCCTCGATGACGGTGAAGTCATCTTCGAGAAGAACGCATATGAGCCGCTCATTCCTGCCTCCAATATGAAAGTCCTGACTTCTGCGGCTGCCTTTCACTATCTCAAGCCGGAATACACTTTCAAGACCGTCCTCTATCATGATGGACAGATCTCAGGCAAGACGCTCAAGGGAAACCTCTGCGTGAAGGGTTACGGCGCGCCCGATCTCGTAGGCGAGAATGTCTGGATCATGATGAAGGAGTTCTGCGAGTCGGGTATAAGGAGGATCGAAGAGGATATCATCGGGGATGACACCTACTTCGATTCGATTCCGAAGCCAGTGAGCTGGCCCGACAATGTTGATGACAACCCTTACGGAGCTCCTGTCAGTGCTCTTTCCTGCAACTATAGTTCCGTTCGTATCACCATCAAACCTGGACAAGCGGGAGGGAAACCGATCGTAACCCTTTTTCCATTTTCCGATTTCTTCAGGATCATCAACAACGCAAAGACCAATAACGGCAACAACAATCTCTTCATACGAAGGGTCTTCGAAGAGGGGGCAAACAGAATTCTCTTGAGCGGCTCCATCTCCTACCGCTCAGGGGAATTCAGCGAATACAGGAGCGTCGATAATCCAACCCTCTACACGCTCTCATGCATCAGAGAAACGCTCAGAGAATTGGGCGTCGAAGTCACAGGTACGATAAAAAGTGGACCGGTCCCATCGAAGGCAAGGCAGATTCTCGTGTTCAAATCGAAGCCTCTGGCTCAGATCGTCTACGACATGAACAAGAACAGCAACAACTTCATCGCCGAGATGCTCCTGAAGACGCTCGGGGCAGAAGTCATCGGTCAGCCAGGAACAACGGAAAAAGGCTGCGACGTGCTGAGGATGTTTCTGAGAAATTCTGGAATAGATACTTCTCGTATCGCTATCCTGGATGGCTCGGGACTGTCGAGGAGAAACCTCCTGACAGCAGATTGTCTCACGCATCTCCTTAAGTCCATGGATGAGAAATTTGGTGAGGGTTATGAGTTTGTCTCATCTCTTCCGATCGGAGGAGCCGACGGAACTTTGAGGAGGCAACTTTACAACAACGGCGTTGCAAGGAGAGTCCGTGGAAAAACGGGCTATATAAGCGGGGTCAAGTCTCTTTCAGGATACGTTGAAAACCTTTCCGGCGAGAGGTTCGCTTTTGCCTTTATCGTCAATTCCTCGAAGTGCGGACCTTACGACGTTCAGGAACAGATGGACAAGTTCTGCGAAGCCATCTCCTCCTCCAGTTCCTCGAACTGAAGAGGGTCTTTTTCACTCGGTGAGCAGGAAGACTTTGTCGCCAGGGTGGACTTTCTGGTTGACCTTCATGCCCACGGACTGGCCGGCTCTCGCTTCCGGGATATTCTCATGCTCTATCTGTATAGATTCCACTTTCTGATTGAAATCCTCGGAATGCCCTTTGATGTGGATTGTGTCCCCGACTTTCAGATCCGCGCTGAGTTCCAGGACTGCCACGCCGATCTTTCCGAAATAATGAGTGATCTTGCCGATCTCTTTTTCTGTCATGGCTTTCTCTCCCTCCGCCAAGAAAGAATCTCGCCCTGATTTTAACGCTTCCACCAGGAAAATTAAACCTTTTTTATTCAACCTGTACGAACTCGAACAAGACATTTAAAAAGCTCTATCTATATCAGGGAAGAGGCGGCGTCGATGGCTTTGAGGTTGAGTTTGGAGAACTCTCTCTTTTGTGTTCGCGATACGGCTTCTTTGAGCGCTTCGAGGGGGATGATACCTGTCTTCTTGAGAAAGGCGGTAACGGCATAGAGGGCAACCGACCTTCGGTCAACCTTCTCGGCTTCCTTTGAAAATGGAAGTGATATGATTTCTGCCTCCGTGCCCGACGGCTGGAGCTTGCTATCTATAATGAGGAGGGAACCCTTTTCCATTCTTTCGATCCTCGTCCTGACCTTTTTCAGCCCTTCGGGAGAGACGACGATCATGAAGTCAGGGATGGTTATCCCGACGTAGAGGATCCTTGCAGGGCTCAGCGACATTTCAGAAATGGAGTGTCCCGTCATGACGGTGATGGGATAGTCATCTCTCTGCGTCACCCAGAGTCCTGAAAGAACGGCCGCATATCCGAGGAATCCTGCCGAAGAGCGTATCTTTTGCCCTGCTCCGCCTGCCAGGATGAAATCTATCTTCTTATCGAGAGCATGCGTAAACTTCGCTTCAAAGCCTCTGTGCTTTTTTCCCCCTTCCCTTCTAAGACTCTCGTAAGCTTCCCTGTACCAGCGGCTGTATTCCATCTTCTCCTTGTGGACAAGGACCCCTGTTTTTAGATTCAGCTTTTCGAGCGTTTCCATTAAGCCCTTTTTGCTGAACCTGTTGTTCGGCACAAAGTAGGCCGTGCAGAGTTCCCAGATATCGACGATGGAGAAGCCCTCATAAGAGATAGCTTTAACAATGGTGGCGGAGAGATCGCTGTCGAAGACGGTTCCCCTTGCAACAAATCCGGCCCCGGCAGCACCGGCGATGCTGCAGAGATCCATCCCCATTTCGAGATTTCCGCCCGGTGGCGGCGTCGATGAGGTATAGAATCCAAAAGGGGTCGTCACGGAATGCTCCCCGCCAGTCATCCCAAAATTCATGTTGTTGAAGACGAGAAGAGTGATTCCGACGTTTCTCCTAGCGGCATTCAGGAGGTGCTGACCGCCAATGCCGGCTCCTCCATCTCCCATAAGCGCGATGACTGTCAGATCCGGATTGGCGAGCTTGAGCCCGGTCGCGTAAGTGATCACTCTCCCATGCAGGCCATGGAAGGTGTTCACGCGGAAATGCCTGTCCGATATCCCGATGCACCCGATGTCAGTTACAATTACCGTTTTTCTGGAATCGAGGTTAAGCGATTGCATCGCTTCATCCAGCTTGTTCAGACCAACTCCATGCCCACAGCCCGGGCAAAAAGAATACGGAAGCGACTCGGGAACTATGTAACTCATAATTCTTGCTCGAAGAAACTCACAGATCTCGTTCGATAAAGCTCACAGGTCTCATCTTTTTGGTTCATGGACTTGCCTGATTCAACTTATAGATATTGTCCAATCCGGCTTACAGCTTTTGCTTGATTCAGTTTGTAGATTTTGTTCAATTTCATTCATAGAATTCACTTGATTCAGATCACAAATCTCGTTCAAAGAAGCTTGGCCCTCTCCAAAATCTCTTGGGGGGTGATGATCTCTCCCGTCACCTTATTGACACCAATTACCTCTCCATCATTTCTGCCGCTGTTTTCATCTCTGCTTTCTCGGACTTTATCATTACTTTTAGGATTCTTAACATGAAAGATTCTCTCGATCTCAATCCTGTATTGGCCGAGATTCTGCTCGGCGACGACGACTCTTCTGATGCCGGCAAGATGTCTGTGGATCTCCTTTTCAGGAACAGGCCAGAGGGAAAGAACGGCAAGCGAGGAGACTTTTTTGCCGTTCTGCCTTGCCGTGATAATTGCCTCATCCACCGACCGCGCCGTGACGCCGTAACTGATAATAAGCGTTTCCGCACCCTCTTGGATGTCCGCGTCCACTATGGAGATATCATCAACGGCATCCATGATCTTTCGTTCGAGATGGCGCAGCTTCCTATCGATCTTAACCGGATCGATCGTCAGCTCGCCTTTCTCGTCATGGATGGAAGTCGTGAATCTCACGAGATACTTCCCACCGATGGGCGAAAACGCGGGGATATCGCTCAAGGCATTGAACTTGTACGGCAGGAACTCTCCCTGCGTGGAAGCGGACTTTCTTGCTAGCACTTCAATCCTTTTCATCTCTGAGATCTCGACAGACTCCCTCGTCTGCGCCAGATCCTTTTCCGTGAGAAGGATGACCGGTGTCCGGAATTTTTCAGCCAATTGGAACGATTTCATCGTCAGCGTGTATGTTTCGGCTACTGTTCGCGGACAGAGAACGATGAGTGGATAGCCACCAGATGTGATCCATCGCATGAACTGGACATCCCCTTCCGCTCCTGTTGTGGCGCCGCCAGTGGCGGGTCCCATCCTCTGGACGTTGACGATGACGAGCGGAACCTCGCCCATGATGGCAAGACCGATGTTCTCGCTGTAGAGACTCATCCCCGGTCCCGACGTTGCGGTCATGGGCCGCTTTCCTGTCATCGAGGCGCCGATGCAGAAACCCATGGAGGCAATCTCATCCTCTGCCTGGATGGCAACCCCTCCGACCCGCGGCAACTCTCTTATCATCCCCAGAAGGATCTGAGTGGCAGGAGTAATGGGATATCCGGCGAAGAAATCACACCCGGCATCAATGGCTCCCCTAACGACCGCCTCATTCCCATCCAAAAAATCTTTCATCCGAACCTTATTGGCAGAATTTTTTGCTGGCGCAATCTGGATCAGCACAATCCACGTAACCATCCAGGTCATCATCAATACCGTTCCTGCAATTCTCGTTCGCACCACTCCCTGTCCCACCACCATCAACGACGCCGTCGCAATCATTATCTATTCCGTCATGGCCTCTGGGTCCCTTCTCATTCTCGCCCGGATTGATGTTGGGATCATTGTCATTACAGTCGCCACATTGTTTGCCGGTGCTGTCACATCCGATGACCTCACAGTTGGCATATCCATCGTTATCCCTGTCTGGACAGGGACCACTGTTCTCCGCATCACAGGTAGACGAACATCCATCTCCACTGACCGTATTCCCATCATCACAGGTCTCCCCGCCTTCCACAACAGAGTTTCCGCAGGTTGGCGTGCAGGAAGCCACAAGGCTTGAAATCTGAGGCCAGATTAGGTCCATCCGGACGCCGCTGTTCAGGCACCCGCCAAAGTGGTGGATGGCAATTGCTTTATGAGTCTGCCACGAGAGAACGGGGCTTCCGCTGGAGCCTCCCCGCGTATCGCAGTAGTAAGCTACATCTGTATCTACCCCCCTGCCGTTATAAGGAGCAGCATCCACTTCACAGTAGCCGCTGGAGTTCATGTCATCCTCAATCCCGAACTGTTTGGGCTCACCCCCGGCATGCTGCGGGATGTAAATTCGCTCCCCAACGGACGGAAGGCGCTCATCAATGGCCAGCCACCCCCAGTTACTCGTGTCCCCTGAAATGGTGAAGAGACAGTAATCGAGGGTGTAATCATCCTGCTGGAATTGGTTCCCGTAAGCAGCCAGGCTATAAGCGCTGGATGTCCCGCCGCACTGATTGCGAATCCAGTTAAAGCGGACCTCCGTTCGATCCACATCGTATTGACTCGTGACGCAGTGCTCATTGGTGAGAATCTGATTCTGACAGGAGATCTTCCAGCCCGTGCAATTCTCCACGCCGTTGTAAAGGACCACTACTGCCGATTTTGCTTTAGAATATTCGATCGGATTGGAGTTCTCATAGCACTTCACGTCTTTCTGCTGGTTTGCTCCACAGACGCTTTCAGGCTCCACCACCTCATCGATGACCGGTTCAAAGCCCCTTGCCAAGTAATCGATGTCGAAGCCGTACCCTCCGCCGCTCTGTGCGTAGAGCTGGACAATCGCCGTATCTCCCAGCACGGAGAGAGCCCAGACATCCGTTTCACGGTCCTTGTATCCCCTTCCTTCAATAATATACTTCTCCCTTCCGGTTGGCTCCGTGATGAGAACATGGTCTCCGGCTGCCAGATTGATCTTCTCAAAGTGGACTTTGATATAGGTCGCCCCCGGATAATTTATGCTCAGATCAATGACAGGAGAATCGGCGGAACCCCCGGCAGGATAGGGATGAGGCGTGCTGAACTCGTATCGTTCAATTTCCCCCACGCGCAGCCTCTGTTGAGCATAGGTCCCTTGCGGGACAAGGAAAGGCAATAGAAATGCGGCCATCAAGAAAGCGAAAAATAGTTTTTTTTCATTTTTGTTCATCTTCATCCTCCCTTCTGTCTATCTTATACTGAAACTCCTCTTTGAAATCAACCAAAAATCTCAGCTACCATTAACGCCCCAGCTTTTGGTGCTGGAAAAATCTTTCGCTCTTGATCGACACTTTGCACGCGCGACGAACAAGGAGCACACGCTTGTGCAACCCGCCGAGGCAATCATTTTTAAAAGCTTTTAAGATGTCGGGTTGATAAATGCAGTTCAAGTGGTGAGCACTGTGGTTCAGTTTTCCATCCGAACGTTCCTGTACTTCAGATAGACGTTGCAGATCTGGCAGCTTTTCTCCGTTCCCATAATCTTGTCACATAGAGTATCTTCGATCTCCCAGCAGGGTCGGCTCCTGTCTTGGAATGCAGGACACTTCTCGCAGATTATCCGAGCGCAGTCTCTCATCTCCCAGCACGGGATCTTTCCGCTCCAGTAATCCATCGCAGATTCCTTCAAAGACAGAGATCTCAATCAATGCTCATCATTTCATATTCGATCTCTCTGATGAAACGGGGAAAGGCTTCCTCAATCTCCGGGCTCAAACCCTCGTGAAAAGTGTAAGGGTCTTTTACGTTGATGGCTACTACTCTGATCTGCTGCGGCATCTTCCAATCCAATTGTTTGGCTATATGCAGCATATGAGGAAGGCCCATGTAATGGGGAGATGAACCAAAAGGCGTCTCAAGGTCTTCCAGATCGAATCTCATGATTTCTCCTGGTTTCCTGTCTTCCTGAAAGATGGAATCGACTACGAGAATTTTATGGTAATCGATGATGATGTCGAAGAGCTTGCCTCCCGAGAGCGCACTCTCTTCAATGTCCCACCCATTACAAGGATGCCTTTCATTGATCTTCCTGACAGCATAGATTCCTACGCCATCATCCTTCAGGATGGTATTCCCCAGCCCAAGAAGCAGTTTTTTTCTACTTAGAGTCATTACCTTTATTTAATTCTCAGCACTGATTACTTTCCCCGGTAAGCCTTGACACTTAAATGCTATTCTCTTGTGATCCTCCTTATCAGATTCCCATTCTCATCGTAGATGTTGACGACAAGGGGGATCTCACCGGGAAGGGTGTGCGTTCCACAGCCATGGCAGGGATCGTAGGGCCGGAATGCCATCTCCACCATGTTGAGAAGACCATCGTCCACTTTTCCATTCTTGATGAGCGCCTTGGCTGCCTTGTTCACGGACATGGTGATGGCCGAGAGATTCTGCTGCGTGGCGACGATGAGATTGGCTTCCGTCAGGATTCCTCTCGGGTCTGATTTGTAGTGATGGATGAGAAGCCCTCGTGGAGCTTCCACCATACCGATTCCCTCATCCGGTGTGGCTGTTGGAATGTTTCGGATTTCCTTGCTGCAAATCTCTGGGTCGTTTGCCAGCTCCAAGAATCTCTCCGCTGCATAAATTGTCTCGATCAATCTCGCCCAGTGAAAGGCCAGAGTATGGTGCGCTGGCTTCCCGCCAAGCACTTCAAACATCCTCTTATACTCTTGATCGGCAATGGGAGTTGCCATTCCATCGGAGGCGTTGAGCCTGGCCAGGGGAGCGACTCTGTAAATGCCGCTGTCCGTACCTTCCATGAACCCCTTCCAGCCAACTTTCTTGAGAAAGGGGAATTTCATATAGGTCCAGGGTTCCACATGCTCGCTGATATATTCCAGATAGTTTCTGGGCTTGAACCTCGCCACCTCTATCCCTTCGGGGGAAACGACCCTGATCTCTCCCTCATAGAAGTTGACTTTGTTGTTCTGATCCACCAAACCCATGTAGTAAGTTTTCATCTTGTATATATCGCCCAGGACAACATCCACATACTCTTTATTCTTGAGAACGACATCGTTGAAGATACTCATGGCAAACTGGGCGAATTCAACACTATATTTTGCCGTCTCGATCATCTTCTGTCTTTCGTCTTCCCCGATTCGCTTGGCAACACCCCCGGGGAGGCCCAGGACAGGATGGATGACCTTCCCACCGATGTAATTCATCCAATCGCGGCATTCCCGCCTAACTCTGATGACCTTTCCACCTATCTCCAGCCCCACTTTCCCGAGAACACCTAGGATGTTTCTCTCCGCTTTTGGCGCTGTTGGTCCAACGACGAAGTCCGGACCACCAAGGAAGAAGAAATGGAGCGTGTGGTCCTCTAACATGAATATGTTGTAGAAGATCTCCCGGATCTTCCTGGCCGCTGGCGTCGGTTCGACATGAAAGAGGTCATCGAGCGCCTTCGTCGCGGCCATATGGTGGGCGGTTGGTCAGACACCACATATGCGGGGAGTGATCTGTGGCATCTCCTCGGCGGGTCTGCCGATTGAGAACTGTTCAAACCCCCTCAATTCCGGGACCTGGAGGTAGGCATTCTTCACGTTTCCCTGATCATCGAGAAAGATCTCAATCTTCCCATGCCCTTCCAGTCTCGTAATCGGGTCTATGGTGATTCTCTTTTCCATGTTCTTCTCCTTTATCCTTTCAATGAATCCTCCTGTCCAGAATGGCCTTCGGGAGACCGAATCTGTAAAACGTTCCGGCAGGATCAACGATCGAATCCATGATGGCCTTGATCTGGTTCTCATCATTTGTATCGATGAGGGAAGCGAGAGCCGAGAGCATCTTGGCTCCCTGATCCCTCACCTGGTCTGTTGGACCGAAACATCCTCGACAGGGGAAATTCCCCTCGATGCAACGCTCCCCACACCCACCGCGTGTGGCAGGACCCATGCAGATGATCCCCTGCTCGAGGAAACATTTTTCCGGATCGTATTCAAACTCCCAGACACGCCTGATCTTATCAATCTTGAGTTTCTCCGGTTTCGTCTCGTTCCTCTTGCACGAATCACACAGCGCCTTATTGGGTGAAAGAACGGCTCCTTTTGGAGGAAGTTTTCCTTCAAGAATGGCCATGACAGCATTCACAATGAGGTCCTTAGGGACGGAACATCCGGGAAGGTAGTAATCCACATCAATGATCTGATCGAGAGCATAGGCCCTGTCCCAGAACTCAGGAAGCGTAACCTTCCCTTCAGGGAGATCAAACTCTGTCTTCGGGAAGATTCCCTCCCCGTTGTTGGTTGATGGGGAAAGGAGATAGACCCTTTTCAGCGTCTCTTCACGAGGATAGAAATTGGTCAGGCCGGGAATACCACCAAGATGAGCGCAGCTTCCAAAGGCAACGACGAGACCTGCCTTCCTCCTGAGCAGTTTGGCCATCTCCTCATGCTCCGATGTCCTGATGGCACCATTGATGAAGGCAACGGCGATAGAGCCATCCGGCAATTCTTCCAGATCTTTCTTCTTGAAATCAAGGGCAACGGGCCAGAAAACGATATCAACAGCCTCGACCACCTTGAGAATATCTTCTGCAAGGTCAACGACAGCTTCTTCACAACCTCCGCATGAGGCGCACCAGTAAAAGGCCACTTTTGGTTTTGCCATACCTATTCCTCCTTCTCCGTCATTTTCAGCGGGCCAAGCCGCTTGACCTTATCAACGAAATCATCGACGCATTTCGCAAATTTCGCTCCCTCTGCTGCAGAGACCCATTCCAACCGGAATCTCTCCTTCTCTATCCCATACTGTTCCAGCACTTTTGAGAGAAGGGTGTATCGTCTCAGGGCTTTGTAGTTTCCTTCCTGGTAGTGGCAATCTCCGGGATGGCATCCGAAGATGGCCACTCCATCGGCTCCCGAGCGGAAGGCAGCCAGAACAAAGGTAGGATCGACGCGTCCCGAACACATCACTTTGATAGGAACGAGATTGGGCGAGAATTTCAATCGGCTCGTGCCGGCCAGGTCGGCTCCCTGATAGGAGCACCAGCGGCACAGAAAGCCAAGCAACCTTGGCTCAAACTCCTTGGTTTGCATAAATCCTCCTCTCTTCTCTTCCTGTATAAGTTCTCGCAGTCATCTGGTTTACTTTGCTCACCGTGCGATTCATCTTTCTTATTCCAGAATTTGTTAAAGACTGATCATGGTGCCATCGATTTCGGCGAAAATCTGCTGGTCGCGGAAATTCTTCTGATAGTTGGCACCAGACCCGCAGGCGGCCACACAGACACCGCATCCCTTGCAGAGCATTTCGTTGACCTTGCTCACCTTCTTCTCCTTGTCAAAGGTGATGGCGTCGTAGGGGCAGAGCCCGATGCAGACCTTGCATCCCGAGCAGAGCTCTTCATCAACAACCGCATAGATTGGCTCCAGAACCATCTCCTCCCCAAGCGAGAGGGCTGCAGCAGCCGCTCCTGCACCCTGGGCGATGCTCTCCGGAATGTCCTTCGGCCCCTGGCAGGCCCCTGCAATGAAGAGACCATCTGTGAGTGTGGAAACAGGCCCCAGCTTGGGATGCTGTTCCCTGAAAAATCCATCATTCCCACAACCCAGACCGAATATTTTTGCCACTTCCTGGGCATCTTTCTTGGCAACGATGGCCGGGCAGAGAATAACCATGTCAACGGGAATTCTGCGTATCACGCCAGCAAGGGTATCCTCACATCTAATGATTAACTTCGTCTCTTCTTCAGGTGAGAAAGCAACATTACTCACTTCCGCTGCCCGGCCCCTTATAAAGGTGACTCCTTCCTCCAGCATCCTTCTGTAAAAATCCTCGTACCCCTTCCCCCCTGATCTCATGTCAATGTAAAAGTCATAGACATGGGCCTTTGTCTTCTCATGAACGAGATGCGAGAATTTTAGAGCATACATACAGCATATCTTCGAGCAGTATTCCATGAACTTCTTATCGCGGCTTCCGACGCAATGAATGATTCCTATGTTCTGAGGTTCCTCGCCACTCTCCAGGAGAATTTGCCCTCCTGTTGGTCCGCTGGCATGGCAGAGATGCTCAAACTCCAGACTCGTGATGACATTGGGAAGATTCCCATACCCGTATTGCGGAATCTTCTTACAATCGTAGAGTTCATATCCTGTCGCGAGAATGATGGTTCCAACCTGCAGCTCGACCTCCTCTTCCAACATCTCATAATTGACCGCCTCAGGCTCACAGACCCTTTCACAGATCTTGCATTCCCCTGTCTTGAAATGGATGCAATTGTCTTTATCAATGATGGGAACATTGGGAATCGGAGCCATGGTGGGCACCCTGATCGCTTTGGCCGGCCCGAGATAAAGCTCATCGTGGATGATCTTGCGATCAAAGAGATCCTTCATCATAATCGCCTCAGTGGGACAGAAGTAGGCGCAAGCACCGCAGGCGATGCATTTCTCGCTGGTCTCGTCAAAGGCGGTTGTGACTTCTCGTTCCACTCCTCTGTATTTAAAGCCCAGGATATTCGCCCCGACAATCTGTTCGCAAGCCCTCACGCAGAGTCCGCAGAGGATGCATTTCTCATCCGGTTTCCTGATCGAAAATCTCGTTCTCTCTATTCCAAGGTCTCTGGCGAGTTTTTGAACAGGTTCTGCTGCAGGCGCTTGGGCCATAAGTAATTCGACATTCATCCTCCGTGTTTTTAAAACTTCCTCCGATTCCGTATTCACAATCATTCTGTTTTCTGCTAGTGTATTGCAGGAAGTCATTATCTTAGGGACTCCAAGCTGTATAACCTCCACAACGCAAACTCGGCATGCTGCATAGGGTTCAATAAGGGGATGATAACAGAGCGTGGGGATTGTTATTCCTACTTGCTCACAGGCCTTAATGATCGTTGTGCCTTCTTCTACTTCTAATTTTTTCCCATTGATTTCAATGGTGATCATACAAGCACCTCCTCTTTCACCCTTTCTAAATCACATCTCAGGCATCTCTTGGCTTCCTGAATGGCCAATTCCTTACTCAATCCCGAAGAGACTTCTTTAAAATTGCTCTTTCGTTCATGAGAAGCGATATAACTTAATGATGGTCTTCTTCCTTCAATAATTTTTTCCAGTTCTTCTTCTGAAACTTCCAGAGGCTTAACATAGATAGGCTTTACTTCTGGCATCCACTCCTTGACATCTTTGAAGTTTCGTAAGGATCCATGCATAGACCTGGCTGCTCTTTTTCCAGCACCTATTGCTGCTATGACCGTCCAAGGGCCAGTGACAACATCACCGCCAGCAAAAATATTTTCTCTGCTCGTCCTCATTGTTTTTGGATCCACAACAATGGTGTTCCATTTGCTGAGCTCAACCGTATAGTCATCTTTAATAAGTTGGAGGTCGGGCTTTTGGCCAATGGCTGGAATGAGCGTATCAACTTCAAGAAGGAATTCACTACCTGTTTTCTCTATAGGTTTTCTTCTGGCATCGTTGTCAAATTCTCCTAATATCATCCTCACGCATTTGAGAGCTTTAACGACACCGTTTTCGGAAAGAACTTCCTTAGGCGCAACCAAAAACTCTATTTTGACTCCCTCTTCTAATGCTTCAATAATTTCTTCCACATTGGCAGGCATTTCCGTTCGCGTCCTTCTATATAGAATCGTTACATCAGATTCTAACCGGATGGCGGTTCTCGCTACATCAATGGCTGTGTTTCCACCTCCAACAACTACTACTTTCTTGCCTATCCTTACTCTCTCTCCTCTTTTAACACATTTCAAGAAATCAATGGGATCGATAACCCCCCTCACATTTTCTCCAGGAATGCCCAACTCTACATTCTTATGAGCTCCGGTGGCCAAGAAAATGGCCTTATACCCTTGCTTGAAGATCTGATCCAGAGTGATATCTTTCCCCACTTTTATTCCTGTTTTGATCTCCACACCACATCTCTTTATAGTGTCTATCTCTCGATCCACATCTACTTTTGGCAACCGGAATTCAGGAATAGTCAGAGTAAGCATTCCACCAGCTTTTGGCTCTGCTTCGAAAATGGTAGGTTGATACCCTAACTTCGCGAGTTCCCATCCGCACATAAGACCTGCTGGGCCCGCTCCCACAATGGCAACTTTTTCATATTTCTTAGGATTCTTAAATGTGGGAAGTTTCCATCCTTGAGAGAATCCATATTCAAGAGCAAATCTTTTTAGATTTCGAATGCTAATAGGCTCGCCCGCTTCCCCGCAGCGACATCTAATCTCGCAGGGCTGGTTGCACACCTTAGCGCAGACTGTAGAAAGTGGATTATCTCTAGCGATGCTATGAAAAGCCTCTCTTAATTCCCCTTGGGCAATATAGGCAATATAGGCTGGAGCCTGTGTATCAATTGGACAGATTTCCATGCAGGGAGGCATGCTTAGCTCTTTGCATATGGATGCAGGGCAACGTTTATCCTTGATGTGAGATTCATACTCGTCTCTAAAGTAACGAATGGTGGTCAGTATGGTATTAGGGACAGATGTTCCTAAGCCACAGGAAGCTGAATTCTTTATATATATGCCAAGCTCTTCAAGGAGATCTAAATCTTCCATCGTTCCTTTGCCTTCGGCTATTCTTGTTATGATTTCAAATAATCTTACAGTTCCTTCTCTGCATGGTGTGCATTTTCCACAGGATTCATCCTTCAGGAAAGAAAGGAAATAGCGAACAACATCAATGAGGCAGGTATTTTCATCCATAACAATAAGTCCCCCAGAGCCCATGATGGCCCCCGCTTCAGTGAGGCTTTCATAGTCTACGGGGAGATTAAGAAGCTTAGCTGGAAGGAAGCCACCGGAGGGTCCTCCAATCTGGACTGCTTTAAACTTTCTATCTTGAGGAATTCCGCCACAAATATTAAAAATAATATGGCCCAGTGTGATCCCCATTGGCACTTCAATGAGCCCTGAATCCCGTATTTTCCCGGCGACCGAAAAGACTTTTGTTCCTTTGCTTGTTGCTGTGCCGATGCTTGAAAACCATTGCGAACCTTTGTTGATAATAGCTGGAATATTGGCCCAGGTTTCCACATTATTGATACAGGTAGGTTTGCCCCATACTCCTTTCTCAGCAGGGAAAGGAGGTTTATGTCGCGGTTCACCAAGTCTTCCCTCCACAGAGGCTATTAAAGCCGTTTCTTCACCGCATACAAATGCGCCCGCTCCTTTTACCACGGATACATCAAAACTAAAAGGTGTTCCAAAAATATTTTCCCCCAAAAAACCATACTCTCTAGCTTGCTTTATGGCTGTGTAGACCCTCTTGAGGGCATAAGGATATTCTTCGCGGATATAGAAGAAGCCGTGGCTTGCGCCGATAGCTTTGGCACCAATAATCATCCCTTCCAGAACCATATGGGGATCTGATTCAAGAATAGCACGATCCATAAATGCCCCCGGATCCCCTTCGTCTCCATTGCAAATTAAATACTTTTCATTTCCCATTTGCTTGCTCGTTATTTCCCACTTAAGTCCGGTGGGAAATCCTGCTCCACCCCTTCCCCTGAGTCCAGATTGTTTGACTTCCTCTATGATTTGATCGGCTGACATTTGAAAAAGAGCCTTTTCAAGCGCTGTGTATCCATCCATAGCTAAATATTCTTCTATCTTTTCTGGATCGATGAGTCCCCTATTTTTGGAAACAATCAGAAGCTGATTTTTATAGAAATCAATATCGCTCATTCTGGCAATGGGTACTTCCTCTGGACGAGGAGTATACATGAGCCTTTTTACAGGTCTTCCTTTCAATAGATGCTCCTCGACGATGAGAGGGACATCATGTTCCTTCACTCCATGATAAAAAATACCATCAGGTTCAATGAGGATTAACGGACTCTTTCCACATAGACTGTTGCACCCCGTTGGAACAATAATGGCTTCATTGCCCAGCTCTTTTTTCTTTATCTCTTCTTTAAAAATCTTTAACAATTCAAAGGCACCCTTTGAAACACAGGCTGTGCCAGTACAAACGAGGATCTCTAATCTACGCATCCTTTCCATGCTTTCTCCTCCTAACCGACCCTTTCGCTTCCAATAGCTAGGGCATATTCTTTTATGATTCTCCCCCCTAAGATATGTTCGTTAAAGATGCTTCTTATCTTCTCTGGCGTCAAATCCACATATTTTATGGGAGCTTGATCCTTTATCTCTATAGTGACCATAGGCTCCCTTGAACATAATCCAGCACAGCCCGAAGTTGTTAGCATCACATCTCGAATTCCTTTTTTTTCAAGTTCATCTAATAGGGTACTCATAATCTGCCGCGCGCCTGCTGCAATGCCACAGGTCCCCATATGCACAATGACCTTAGCCTTAAAATCACCTTCTCTTAGAAATAATCCCTTTTTGGCTTCCTCTCTTATTCTCTTTAATTCTTCTAAAGTCTTTTTAGGCATATTAAAATCTCCTATTGATACTTTGATAAGATCTTTTTTATTTTAAAGGATGTTAAATATCCGTAGACATCTTCTCCAATCATCATGGCGGGAGCTTGTCCACAACATCCAATACAATAAACCTTATGGAGGCTAAATTTCATATCTTTGGTTGTTTCGCCTTCTTTTATCTCTAATTGATCCTCAAAGTTTTCTAATATTCGCGCGCCTCGTTTAATCTGACAGGCAGTTCCCAAACAAACTTTTATGATATGTTTACCCTGAGGCTTAAGACTGAAGGCCTTAAAAAAGGTAGCCACGCTATAGATTCGGCTCAGAGGGATTTCAATACTTTCTGAGAGTTTTTCCAGAGCTTCTCGTGGAAGATAGCTAAATTCTGCCTGAATGTCCTGAAGAATGGCTATTAAAGCGCTCTTATCTCCACGATACCTTTCAAAGATTTCATGGTATTTGCTAATATCAGGCATGTCCTCTCCTTTCACTGACTTGCATTCATCAGGAGTTTTTCAAACTCCCCTTTGATCTGTTCTTTTAAAAATCTTATCCACTCAGGAAGGCTCAGAGCAGCCTCTCCTGCTTTTTCTCTTAATTCCCCAGAGTTGAGACGGCAGTGTCTCTCCCCCTTCTGATGCTCGTAGGTAAAATCGACGCCCCGATAAGTGGCCAGCAGACAGAGAAGGGTTTCTTTCATATTTCCTAATGGTTTTCTGTCCACATGACTCAGCTGGAAACTTGCTCTCACTATGGTCCCAACACCCTTCCTTGATTCCACAGTCATGGAACCATGGGCAGCCTTTGCTGCCTCATTCAATAAGGCTATGCCAAGCCCCACTTTTTTCTCCTTTTCCTTTGTCGTCACAAAAGGGTCCATCACTTTTGTAACAAATTCTTCATCCATCCCCTTCCCATCATCCTTGATCTCAAGATTCAGCAGATCTTCTTTACTATCTTCCCTAATTATGATCAGCATATTCCGAGCGCCAGCCGTTATAGAATTCTCAACGATATCCAGAATATGCAATGAGAGGTCCTCCATATCTCATGCTAGCCAATCGATGATCCTGCTTTCCCCCTCTCCCCTAAGAGCCTTTTTGAATTCATCAAAGGTAGCCTCTACCAACCAAAAGGCTGTTGAACACTTTCCGACATCATCAAGAAAGTGAGCATCCGACGAGCATAGGATGGGAACGCCGCTGTACGCCATCTGCCACTTGCTATATTCCTCCCTTTTGACTCTCGGAGAGAGTTCAATGGCGTCCAGTCTCAAATCCTCGGGGATAAAACCTAATTGCCCGATGATACTGAAACTCTCCCTGTCAATATGGGAAGCGATGCAAACACCTCGGAAGGAATGAATGGCATCAACCACATTCTCAACGGGAAGATTGGTGGCTCCGATGAGCAATCTCTCATTGATAGCAATAGGGTTTCCCTGCTCATCAACGACGGCCTGAACACCAAAGGCTTCCTCATCATTCACGCCTGAGAGATTTCCATAGATCAATTCCTGGAGCTTCATGGCATCGTTCAGCGCTCCAAAGAGCCCAAGGATATGAACTTCTTCTCTCGTCGTCACCTCTATGCCTGGGAAGACAACAATGTCTCTTTTGTTGCCTGCGGAAATAAAGGATGCAGCATTCTCGCAAGAATTATGATCGCAGATCCCTATGATCGTGATACCTTTTTCAACCATTCTTTCCACAATCTCCGGTGGGACCATCTGCAGATCTGCACAGGGTGAAAGACAAGAATGAATGTGCAGGTCAGCTTTGAATCTCCTCCTGACTATTTGATCCCTCTCAAACCTAAACTATACAATCTTCCCACAACTTCGAAAGCCGGAAGCTTGCTCACCATGATGGTTACTTTTTCCTGATTCGCCCGGCTGATCGTCTCATCGTCCGGCTTTCTGCCATTGACAGTAATGATGGCGCAAATCCCCTTCATCGCGGCAATGGCCACAATGTTCAAATGAGTCTGAAGGGTCACCCAGATATTCCCCTCCTCCGCATGGGCAATCACATCGCTTAAGAGATCACTGGCATAACCGCCTGTGATATTCCTGTCCTCGTATTCCTTCATCGTCACGACGTCAAGCCCTACTTTCTTCTCCACTTCTTTTAAAGTCATTTATCTCTATCTCCTGAAACCAACACGCACCATCTTCTGCATTGCCTACTCATTCGTTTGAGAAATCATTTATTCTTCACCTTACTGTTCAGGATGATGGTCAACCTTGTCCCCTTTCCAACATCAGAAGCAATTTCAAAACAATCGGCATTCTCCTTGATATTGGGAAGTCCCATACCAGCACCGAAACCCATCTCTCGCATCTCCTCGGTAGCCGTCGAGTATCCCGGCTGCATCGCCTTTTCAATATCGGGAATTCCGATGCCGATATCCCTCACAACGATCTCTATCTTCTCCGGCGTGGCCAGGAAGTCAACAACCCCTTTCTGCGCATACATGACGACATTCATCTCTGCTTCAAAGATACAGATGGAGGCCCTCCTCACAATCTCAGGATTGAATTTCATCTGTTCCAGAAGCATCTTGATCTCTTCGGAAACTCGTCCTGCATTCTTAAAATCTCTCCCCGTTATCTTGTACTGCTTGACCTCAATGCTCTGTACCATCATGAAATTCTTCATCTCTGTTAGACAATCTCCTTGCGCGCTGAAGTAAGTTTCGCTTCCTCACTGGCATTTCTCAAACCCTTGAGGTAGAGCTTGCCACAGGCATCATAAAGCCTCAGTTTCGTTGACATGAGGGGGATTCCCTTCTCTTTTGCCAGATGGACGGTCTCCTCGTCCGGCCTTTTGCCCCGCACATAGACAATGGCCTTGGAATTGGCGATGTAAGTCGTCCTAACCGATTGGATGTTGATGAGACCGGTGAGCAGGAGAGAGCCAACCTGTGCAAAGGCCAGGACATCACTCATGAGATCGCACCCACAGGCCGATGAGACTTCTTCCTCAAGATTCTCTTCACCAAACAAGATTTCGCAATCAAGGATTTCTTTTATTTCTCTTAGTTTCATGCGTTCTTTTCCTTTATCACCAGTTTCCCTTTCGCTATGACCCTCTTGGAAGGGGTGATGAATACAGGGCAATTGTTCCAGCAGACACCGCATCCAGTGCACTTTTCCAGATCAACGAATCGTGGTTTCTTCAAGACTTTTACTTTGTAAGAACCCACATATCCCGAGACTTCTTTGACCTCTGAATAGCTGAGAAGTTCAATCCCTTCCCTGCTTTTGATTTCCCCCATCTTCGGCGTCAGGATGCAGGCAGCACAGTCCAGCGTGGGGAATGTCTTGTCAAGATCTGCCATGTGTCCGCCGATGGAGGGTTCTCTATCGAGGAGATAAACTTTTCTTCCCGATCCATCCAGCCTGAGGGCTGCTTCGATTCCTGTGATTCCACCACCAACCACCAAAACATCGGGATTGATGGGAACCCGGATGTACTCCATTGCCTCATGCCAGATGACCCTGTTGATGGCCGCATTGATGATTCTCCTCGCCTTGTCCGTGGCTTCCTTTGATTCCTCCGTCACCCAAGAACAGTGCTCTCGGATGTTGGCCATCTGGAAGAGAAATGGATTGAGTCCTCCCTCCTTGCAGGCTCTCCTGAATGTCACTTCATGGAGCGAAGGAGAGCAGGACGCCACAATGACTCTGTTTAAGCCTAGTTCCTTGATATCCTTCTTAATGAGATCCTGGCCGAGGTCGGAGCACATGTATTTGTAGTTTCGAGCCACTGTCACATTCCCCTGACCGTTGAAATCATCGGAGAGGGAATCAACTCTAACCTTAGGGTAAATGTTGGTTCCACAGTGGCATAGATAAACACCAACTCTCACATCATTCTTTCCTTCCTGGGTATCCATGATCTTTTCCTCCAAAAATCTTATGCGATAAGCAAGTCTTTTGGTTCAACAATCATCTGGTTTAGCCCGAGCTTCCCTTCATCGATTCCCAGGGCATAGCCAAGAATCTGAGTGAAGTAGAGAACGGGAAGGGAAATGTCGGTTCTATTGATGGCATTGATCTTCTGCTGATAGGCCTCCAAGTTGAACTGGCAAAGAGGGCATATCACCGCGATGCAGTTGGCGCCTCTTTTTTTGGCCTCATTCAGGAGCAGATAGTTCAGGCGCAAGCCAACATCCTCAATGGTTCCCGTCAAGGATCCACCGCAGCATCGTGTCTTGAAAGGATAATCAATAACGGTGGCACCCAAACCATCGAAGAGTTTGTCCATGACGACAGGATCATTAGGGTCATCAAAGTCAGCGTAAGGTCGCACGATCTGACATCCGTAGTAGGAGGCAATCTTAAACTTTCTCAGCGG
Organism: Acidobacteriota bacterium; assembly: GCA_040752675.1. Taxonomy (NCBI): domain Bacteria; kingdom Pseudomonadati; phylum Acidobacteriota; species Acidobacteriota bacterium. Next base: position 23,979 of record JBFMGF010000057.1, on the reverse strand, counting down.
TTGTTTGATCTGCTTTTGGATATTCTCGATTCCCACTTCCGACATGAGAAGGTCAAGTGGATGCCTCAATGCGATTTGTGTAGCCATTGAGATGTCCAAGCCGATGGAGGCAAGGGCTTTACCGACCTTCTCTTTGATGGATGGGTATTGCTCGATATAGTCTTTGGTTTTCCGGAAGACCAGGTAACAGGCGCTGCAGGGAAGGACAATGGGAGTCCCATTATTCTTCGCAAGAGCCATATTCCTGGCCGCCAGCGTGAAAGCCATCTTCTCATCGACAGACATGTAGATAGTTGCTCCACAGCAGCACCAGTCCTCCAGCTCCTTCAACGCGATATGGAATTTTTGGAAGACCTCGAAGAGCGAGGATTCGTAAGGCCTCGCTGTCCCCTTGATGGAACAACCCGGAAAATAGGTGTATTCTTTCATTGTTAACCCTCCAGAGATTCAAGTGCCTTGGCAATGCTCTTAGGCTGATCAACCGATGATGGGAAGAGTTCCATTCTTCCCTTCCGGAAGAGAGTCCATCCCAGTTTGGAATATTTCATGGCCTTCAAAGGGGAGGTCTTCATGAAGAGCTTGGAGACCAGTCGGCTCTCATTCACTCGTCCGTACTTTTTGACCATCTTTGTAAATTCCTCTGCCAGGATTGGCATGGGGAATTTGGCCGGGTACCGCCCCTCCTTCATCGCCAGCATTTTGAGGGAGTACATGATGTCAGTGATCTTGATATCCATGGGGCAATTGACTGTACAGGCATAGCAGGAAGCGCAGAGCCAGATCGTGAAGCTGTTGAGGACTTCATTCCGGAACCCTCCCCGGATCATGGAGACGATCTTCCTCGGCGTGAAATCCATATAATGCGATACAGGGCAGATGCCGCTGCACGTCCCACATTGAATACAGCTATAGACAGCTTCACCTCCGGGCATACCGGCAACCTCCTTGACAAAATTCCTATCAAGCTCACTCTCGTACTTGATCGTTCTTTTAATTTCCATCGATACCCCCTCCATTGTTAGCTTTTCTAGATAGCAATTTGAAGGCCATGCAAACTATGAAAGGCCACGGATAATCCGTTTGTTTTCAGGATATTATGGCTGTCCATTATAAACGCTTCCTGTTCATATAAATTTGTGCAAAATTTCACACAATTTGTGTTAAATTTCACATTTACATTCAAAATCAATACCCATGCACTTGCCCGCTTTCTATTATGGAGTCCACTTCCCTAAAAGTAAGTCTTTGCCTGGAGATACTATTTAAAAGATTAACTTTATACTTTTTTTTTAATTTTTTGTCAAGACATCTTGATTTTTAATTACAGCAATGCCTCATTCGAAGACGATTAGCCTGGATGCTAGAGTGTTTCCAATGTCTATAGCTAAGACACAAGATGCCGGGATAGATACAGAAATATGACATCTATCAAAGAAGAGCGCCGTTAATTTCGGCGGTGATTTGTGAATCGAGATAGAAATTCTGGTGGGCGGCTCCTGACGGACAGGCTGCCACGCACGCGCCGCACCCCTTGCATGTAACCTCCTCGACATGGCTGATCTTCTTCTCAGCGTCGAAGGTAATGGCATCATAGGGGCAGACCGAGACACAGACCTTGCATCCTGAGCAGAGTTCATCATTGATGACCGAGGTAATCGGATCCATGATTACCATTTCGCCGAGAGCGACGACACCCCCTGCCGCGCCGGCACCCTGCACCACGCTGTCAGGAATATCCTTAGGCCCCTAGTAAGCGCCGGAGTCTCCTTCATCGGCATTGCAGACGACATATCTCTCATCACCCTTTGCCGCGCGACAGTAGAACCATTTACGGCCGGTCGGGAAACCGGCGCCGCCGCGACCACGCAGGCCGGAA